>NZ_JAWJTF010000068.1:0-54978 GCF_048836525.1 Nostoc sp. CALU 546 | reverse complement strand
GGGGAGTGGGGGGTGGGGAGTGAGGAGTGGGGAGTGGGGAGTGCCGATCTAGACTCAGCACTAAATTGTGGTAAATAGAATGTAAAGGTGCTACCTTCACCGGGTTGACTGATGAGTTTAATTTCACCGCCGAAGAGACGAGCAATTTCACGGCTAATTGATAAGCCTAATCCGGTGCCGCCATATTTGCGACTGGTAGAGCCATCGGCTTGCTGGAATGCTTCAAAAATCACTTTCTGTTTTTCGGGGGGAATACCAATGCCTGTATCGCTGACTGAGAAGGCAATTACCATCTGGGCACTATTTAAAGTTTGATGATCGTTGCTCCAGCCCAGCTTGGCTACCGCAATCCGTAAGCGTACCTCTCCTTGCTCTGTAAATTTAAAAGCGTTGGAAAGGAGATTTTTCAACACCTGTTGTATACGTTTTATATCTGAATAGATGGTGTTTGGCAATTCGGGAGCAAATTCAATTGCAAAAGCAAGTCCTTTACTCTGAGCAATTTGCCGGAAGTTGCGCTCAATTACATCACCCAACTCTCCTAATGGCATTTGAGTCATGTCAATGGACATCGTTCCAGATTCGATTTTGGCGAGATCCAGAATGTCATTGATTAAGGTCAACAAGTCAGTACCGGCTGAGTAAATTGTTTGGCTGTATTCGACTTGCTTGGCGGTGAGGTTGTGATCGATGTTATCTGTTAACAACTTGGCCAAAATCAACAAGCTGTTTAGCGGTGTCCGTAGTTCATGGGACATATTGGCGAGAAATTCTGATTTGTATTTTGAAGAAAGGGCGAGTTGTTCCGCCTTATCTTCTAAAGACAGTCTTGATTGTTCAATTTCACGATTTTTGCGCTCGACTTCTTTCTTTTGTTGAGCTAACAATTCTGCCTTTTCTTCTAATTCGGCGTTGGTTTGTTGCAGTTCCTCTTGCTGTCCTTTGAGTAAATCTTCGGAGGCTTTGAGTGATTGGGCTTGTTGTTCTAAACGCTGGTTGGTTTCTCGGAGTTCGCTTTGTTGGGTTTGTAGTTCTTCGGCTAAAGATTGGGATTGCTTGAGTAATTCTTCCGTTCGCATCGATGCTGCGATCGTGTTGAGGACGATCGCTATACTTTCGGTAAGCTGGTCGAAGAATGTCAGATGAATTTCGCTAAAGCGGCGAAAGGAGGCTAATTCAATCACTGCTGTCACCTGTCCTTCAAACAATACAGGTAACACCACGGCATTGAGGGGCGTGGCTTCTCCTAAACCAGAGGCAATTTTGACATAATCGTTTGGTACTTCCGTCAGCAGTATTCGCTCTTTTTCTAGGGCGCATTGTCCCACCAAACCTTCACCCAAGAAGAAGCGGTTAGCTAGATGTCTGCGTTCGCGGTAAGCATAGCTACTAATTAGTTTCAAATACGGCATATTGTCCCCAGACTCCATGAGGAAAAATACGCCGTGTTGCGCTCCTACTAAAGGTGCTAGTTCTGAGAGAATTAATTTAGATACGGTTTCCAAGTCTCGCTGACCTTGGAGCATTCGGGTAAACTTGGCTAGGTTAGTTTTCAACCAGTCTTGTTCGGTATTTTTCTGCGTTGTCTCCCGCAGGTTGGCAATCATTTGGTTGATGTTATCTTTGAGTATTGCTACTTCGCCTAATGCTTCGACGGCGATTGAACGAGTTAAATCACCTTTAGTTACAGCTGTAGCAACTTCTGCGATCGCTCTTAACTGAGTTGTCAGTGTCGCAGCAAGTTCATTTACATTATCTGTCAAATCTTTCCAAGTCCCAGCCGCCCCCGGTACTCTCGCTTGTCCACCCAATTTCCCTTCAATTCCCACTTCCCGCGCCACTGTGGTTACTTGATTGGCAAATGTCGCTAGGGTATCAATCATCTCGTTGATTGTCTCTGCCAAGGTTTCAATTTCTCCCTTGGCATCTAGCATCAGTTTCCGTTTCAAGTCACCGTTAGCAACGGCTGTCACAACTCTGGCAATACCGCGTACTTGGGCTGTTAAGTTCCCCGCCATCGAGTTCACGTTATCTGTTAAATCTTTCCAAGTCCCCGCGACACCTTGGACTTGCGCTTGTCCGCCCAATTTCCCTTCAGTTCCTACTTCCCGCGCCACCCGCGTCACTTCACTTGCAAAGGAACTGAGTTGATCTACCATCGTGTTGGTGGTGTTCTTCAAATCCAAAATTTCGCCTTTGGCATCGACGGTAATTTTTTTAGATAAGTCGCCATTTGCTACCGCTTTCGTAACTTCGGCGATGTTGCGAACTTGTCCGGTGAGGTTTCCCGCCATTGAGTTCACGTTGTCTGTTAAATCTTTCCAGGTTCCAGCAACTCCTCTGACGTAAGCTTGCACACCCAATTTACCTTCCGTTCCCACCTCGCGGGCAACCCTGGTAACTTCTGATGCAAAGGAATTTAGCTGATCCACCATTGTATTAATGGTGTTTTTAAGTTCCTGAATTTCACCTTTGACATCGACGGTGATTTTTTTAGATAAGTCGCCGTTTGCTACGGCTGTGGTAACTTCGGCAATGTTCCGCACTTGCGCCGTCAAGCTTCCCGCCATGAAGTTTACACTGTCAGTTAAGTCTTTCCAAGTGCCGGCTACACCTTTAACTTCTGCTTGTACGCCTAATTTACCTTCAGTTCCTACTTCCCGCGCCACCCGCGTCACTTCACTTGCAAAGGAACTGAGTTGATCTACCATCGTGTTGGTGGTGTTCTTCAAATCCAAAATTTCGCCTTTGGCATCGACGGTAATTTTTTTAGATAAGTCGCCATTTGCTACCGCTTTCGTAACTTCGGCGATGTTGCGAACTTGTCCGGTGAGGTTTCCCGCCATTGAGTTCACGTTGTCTGTTAAATCTTTCCAGGTTCCAGCAACTCCTCTGACGTAAGCTTGCACACCCAATTTACCTTCCGTTCCCACCTCGCGGGCAACCCTGGTAACTTCTGATGCAAAGGAATTTAGCTGATCCACCATTGTATTAATGGTGTTTTTAAGTTCCTGAATTTCACCTTTGACATCGACGGTGATTTTTTTAGATAAGTCGCCGTTTGCTACGGCTGTGGTAACTTCGGCAATGTTCCGCACTTGCGCCGTCAAGCTTCCCGCCATGAAGTTTACACTGTCAGTTAAGTCTTTCCAAGTGCCGGCTACACCTTTAACTTCTGCTTGTACGCCTAATTTACCTTCAGTTCCTACTTCCCGCGCCACCCGCGTCACTTCACTTGCAAAGGAATTGAGTTGATCTACCATCGTGTTGACGGTATTTTTCAACTCTAAAATTTCACCTTTGACATCAACGGAGATTTTTTTAGATAAGTCGCCATTCGCTACGGCGGTGGTAACGGCGGCAATATTTCGCACCTGTGCCGTCAAGCTTCCTGCCATGAAATTCACGCTGTCGGTTAAATCTTTCCAAGTACCAGCCACGCCGCGCACATCTGCTTGGACACCCAATTTACCTTCACTTCCCACTTCCCGCGCCACCCTTGTGACTTCACTTGCAAAGGAGTTGAGTTGATCCACCATAATATTGATGGTATTTTTGAGTTCGAGAATTTCGCCTTTGACAGCAACAGTAATTTTCTTGGATAAGTCACCATTTGCGATCGCAGTTGCAACTTCAGCAATGTTTCGCACTTGATCGGTGAGGTTCCCGGCCATTGAGTTTACATTGTCGGTCAAATCTTTCCAAGTGCCAGCCACTCCTCTAACTTCTGCTTGCACACCCAGTTTTCCTTCAGTTCCTACTTCCCGCGCCACCCGCGTCACTTCACTAGCAAAGGAACTAAGTTGATCCACCATTGTGTTGATGGTGTTTTTCAACTCCAAAATTTCGCCTTTGACATCAACGGTGATTTTTTTGGAAAGATCGCCATTTGCCACAGCAGTAGTCACTTCGGCAATATTCCGCACCTGTGCCGTTAAGCTTCCCGCCATAAAGTTTACGCTGTCGGTCAAATCTTTCCAAGTCCCGGCTACACCTTTGACTTCTGCTTGAACGCCCAGTTTACCTTCACTTCCCACCTCACGGGCAACCCGCGTTACTTCACTAGCAAAAGAACTGAGTTGATCCACCATAATATTGATGGTGTTTTTGAGTTCGAGAATTTCACCTCTGACATCGACGGTGATTTTTTTCGATAGATCACCATTGGCGATCGCAGTTGCAACTTCGGCAATATTTCGCACTTGTCCGGTGAGATTACCCGCCATTAAGTTAACGTTATCAGTTAAATCTTTCCAAGTACCAGCCACTCCTCTAACTTCAGCTTGCACGCCCAACTTTCCTTCAGTTCCAACCTCACGCGCTACTCTTGTGACTTCCGATGCAAAGGAATTCAGTTGATCCACCATCGTGTTGACGGTGTTCTTGAGTTCCAGAATTTCGCCTTTCACATTGACGGTGATTTTTTTTGATAGATCGCCATTGGCGATCGCAGTTGCAACTTCGGCAATATTTCGCACTTGTCCGGTGAGATTACCCGCCATCAAGTTAACGTTATCAGTTAAATCTTTCCAAGTACCCGCCACACCTTGGACTTCGGCTTGAACGCCCAACTTTCCTTCAGTTCCCACCTCACGGGCAACTCGCGTTACTTCCGATGCAAAGGAACCAAGCCGTTCTACCATTGTGTTGACAATATTAGCAGTTTGGAGAAACTCACCTTGAAGGGGTCTGCCGTCAATTTCTGTTGCGATCGTCTGGGATAAATCACCATTGGCGACTGACCGAATTACACGAGTAGTTTCAGCAGTTGGTTGAACTAAATCTGTAATCAGAGTATTGACAGAAGTAACACAATCTGACCAAGAACCGCGAACATTTCCGAGAGAGGCGCGATCGGCAATTTTGCCTTCTTTGCCGACAACATTACCAATCCGTTGTAGCTCTGCCGCCATCCGCTCATTTTGATCAATAATATCATTGAGCGTATCAGCAATTTTCCCCGCCACACCAGTATGATCTATGGGCATCCGAGCCGAGAAGTCACCCTGTTTAACAGCATTCAGCGTTCTCAATAGCTGATTTAAATCTAGATTGTCGCTGTCTCTAGTTAACTGTTCGGTTGCCATAGCCTTATCCTTAATCTTGAATCTTGAGGAATTTTTTGTATTTTTTGCACCCCGTACCTAGTGAGATAACTTTTAGGTAATGCGGATAAAAATAGGGAGTAGGGAATAGAAAGTGGATTAAACTAATTTTGATGGGTGCGAGTGTAAGCAGTTAATAAAGACTGCAAACTAAATAGTATTGCCGTCGTATCTGACATCCCACTTAGCTAATGATAGCTAGTGGGACACTGTTATGCAGCATCAACTGTGGGCGAATACAGCATCGCACAGTAGAACACACAATGACAATTAAGATTACGTTTTTTGATTTTTGGAATTTGAGAAAAGCAGCAAATCAACAAATTCTAACTGATAACTGAGGTTTGCTAAAGTCATAAATATCCGGCAACTCAAAGGATTCTGACTAGTTCCCAGCCTCCAGGCTGGGAATCCATTCTGGGAGGCTCCGCCTCCAGTAGCTTGAATTGAGGCAGAGCCTCTTTTAAATACATTCCCAGCCTGGAGGCTGGGAACGAGACGACACAAGCTTTTGGGCTTTTTTTAATGCCATTCGATTATGAGTCCTATACCAATTTTATGTGAAGTTGCACATAATCTTGATCCCCCTAAATCCCCCTTATTAAGGGAGACTTTGATAGATGTTTTTCCGGTTCCCCCCTTAATAAGGCTACGGTGCAATACTGCTTAGGTAAAGCATTTTTAACTCGGAATTGGGTTTCGGGAAAAGGTTAAAGGGTAAAGGTTAAAGGTTAAAGGTTTTTTCTTTCCCCTTACCCCTACCGCTGCGCTATCCTGCCCTCTGCCTCCAACATCCTCGATAAAACTCAGCACTCTTCATTCAACTCACGATCGCACCCGACACCCCATTCATAGATCCATTTGTGGAAGAAAGCTTCACAGAATCAGCTGCTAAAGAATTGGTGAGTTTGGAATTACTTAGTACGCTTTGCTTCTTCTTGGTATTACCTCGTCGCGCACCACCTGCCATCTCGTATTGTGGGCTGGTTTTACCGTAACGGCTGCCAACTCCTAGTAACATTTTTTCTGACATCGCTATTACAGCCTTTTCTGCGTTATTCACGTCATCTGTAAGTTTGTCAATTGTAGATAATGCAGTGTTGTAAGCAGCAAGCTTAGACCGGAGATCGTTAATTGTCATGGTGTAAGCTTGGATAGTCAATCCTTCGCCAAAGTCAAGTTCTACACTGATAGATTGCAAACTTTCAATCCGGCGATCGGCTCGTTCTAAAATGCTGGAATTTCTTTTACGACGTGCCATAATGCATCTCTGCTACTAGGTTATTAGTACTGTTTTATACCAAAATATTTCTAATTGTCATGGGAAAATATAGCAAATCAGTTGCGATTGCATCTCAAAAAATTTAGTTAATTTCACTTAGACTATATTTTATTTCCGGCAATAAATAGATACATAAGTTCGTTACAACAATTGCTGCAATGATTTAAGCCTTTCTTATATATGGAATAACGTTTGTTGCAAAGTATTAAACAATTGCAGCAACGACTTATACATTTGCAAGAAGGACTTAAGCCTTTCTTATATATGGAAGAACATTTGTTGCAAAGTATTAAGCGTTTGTTGCAATGGCTTATACATTTGCAAGAAAAACTTAAGCCTTTCTTATAAATGAAGTAACATTAGCTGCAAATGTTTAAATTTTCATAGCCTTAAGAAGAAGAATTCAGAATTCAGAATGAAGACGCTCTCTACGAGATGCTAAAAGCGTAGCTTGCAACTCTTACAGAGTACGCGGACTCGCTTACCGCCGGCGCTATCCACTATGAAGTTCAAAATTCATTCTGTGAGCGGATAGCTAAGGTTTAGCCCATTTGCCTCGTTCCCAGTCTCCGACTGGGAATGCTCGTCGTTGAGGCTCCGCCTCGCTTACTGGCGGCAGAGCCGCCAGGAGCCGCATTTCCAGCTAGAGGCTGAAAACGAGATTTGAAAAGGGTTTTAGCTTAAGTTGACACCAATGAGCAATGTGCTAAACCCCTACGACAGACGTGCTTTTTCAAAAAATCCATATTTGGTATTTTCTGTCAATGCGTAAGTCCTATATTATATTTATTCAACAGGAGTAAATTTTCATGATTAATCTTCCTAAATTAAGCAAAATTGACTTTCTGGTTTTAATTTCTGTTGTCATAATTGGTTTGATACATTTACCTTTTCCATTTTCAGGAGATCAAGCACTATTTACAACAGGTGCTTTGGAGATGCAACAAGGAAAAGTACTCTATCGGGATTTTTGGGATCTAAAGCAACCTGGAATTTATTACTTTTATTTTTTAGCAGGAAACTTGTTTGGTTTTAATGAGATTGGCATCCATATATTTGAACTTATTTATATGGTGCTTTTCTCTATAATATTGCAACTGACTTTAAGAACTTATTTTCAGAATCGAATAATTGCAAGCTTAGTACCTTTGTTAACGGTTGGTGTTTACTATATTTCTTCATATCATCGGCAATTTACTCAAGTAGAAGGACTAGTTGGTTTTCCTTTATTTATATGCCTTTGGCTAACTTATCAATCTTTTAATCATGAAGGCAAGCCGAGATTTATTAAACTTTTAATATCAGGCTTTATGGGTGGAATCGTCCTGATATTTAAATTAGTCTTTCTGCCTATTTTGCTTGCTTTCTGGCTAACAATATTGCTCCATTCTGTATTGATAAAACATCAAAAATTTCAAAAAATCTTTATTGAAATTTGCTTACCACTTTTTCTAGGACTTATCTTTCCCATTCTAGTTGTTGTCAGCTACTTTGCCGGGGTTAATAGTTTATCAATTGTATATAAGACATTTTTTGTATATCCCAGGCAAGTGGTTGCTGATGGCACTTTTAATATATTTAAGTTAGTTTTTGGAACAGCATGGTTCTTAAAGAATTTTGTAACTTTAGTTTTAATTGCTATTGTTGCAGTCAATGTATCCTTGCGTAAGGGTAAGAATTTATTGACTTTGTTACTTGTTGTTTGGTTTGTTTTAGGGCTGGGTATTATTGTTATACAAACCAGGTCACTATGGAGCTACCATTATTTACTATTATTTGTGCCTACAGGTATTTTAGCAACTAAAGGTTTAGATATATTATGGCAGCCTTTCAAGGAATTGAGTTCACGACGAATTAAGATTCTGGTGTCATTTTTATTTTTATTACCTTTATTATTAAATTTCCAATTCAAGGGTGTGGCTTTAGTGAAGAATAATTTTGCTTTAACTGAAGATACACGATTTAAATATCAGAATGTATTTAGAGAAGACTATACATTGCTTCGTTCTGAGGTTGAGTTTCTCTCTCAACCAGGAAGTTTACCTGGTGAGATTTTTGTTGCTGGTGACCCGTCTCTTTACTACTTATCTGGTCGGACTCAAGCAACATCATTAAATGGATGGTCACTGGAATTGTTTCTATCTGAGCAATGGCCACAACTTCTACAGGAGTTAGATTTATCCAAGCCTCCTTATATATTTATTAGTGATAACGATGAAAGTGGCATTAAAAAAGGGTTTCCCAAGATTCTAGAATTGATTGAGAAAAGATATCGTATTTTATCCAAAAGGAATGATGGTATTTGGTATATTTTGAATTGATAAAAGGATGTTTGAAAAGTCCTCTTGTCGGCATCAAAAATTTTAGACCCCCCTAAATTCCCGGATAAAAAGGAGACTTTGATTCTGGTTTCCCCCTTAAAAAGGCTACGGTGTACACACAAGTATTGAAAATTACTTCACAGCCTTTAGATCCCCCCAACCCCCCTTAAAAAGGGGGGCAAAAAATTCTCAAAGCCCCCCTTTTTAAGGGGGATTTAGGGGGATCTAAAAGTGTCTAAAGTCACAGCGAAACACTTTTCAAATAACCTCTAAGACAGACATCAAATGCTGACGTACACTAATGTACCCAATTCACTAAACCGTCACTCCTTCCAACTCCTCATCTGTCAACTCATACAATTGGCGCAATTTATCTAACTTATCACCATCAGCTTCCCAGAAACCCCGCCCATGCGCCTCCAACATTCTCCCTAAAATATTGCGAAAAGCTTCAGGATTTGCCTTACGCAATTTATCCGCCATCTCTGCATCCAATGCATAAGTATCTGCGGCTTGGTCATAAACCCAATCATCGGTAAAATCGGCAGTACCACCCCAACCAATCAACGCCGTCATCCGTTGGGAAATTTCAAATGCACCACCAGAACCTTGATTGGCCATCGCTTGCGCCCATTTGGGATTTACCAATTTGGTGCGATACTCCATTCGCAGCAAATCATCTAAATTGCGGGGTGTAGTATCTTTCGAGAAACTTTCCACAAAACTAGTTGTAACCTTCTTACCGCTTTGTTTTTCTGCCGCCTTTTTCAAACCGCCGGTGTTGGCGTAATATTCTTGAATATCCGTTAAACCATATTCTACCGAATCGATTTCTTGAACAATGCGATCGCTAGTTTTTAACAACGTATTCAAAACTTCTGGTCTAGCTTGACCTTTGTCTTCTCTCCCGTAGCTGAATACATTGCGACTTTGCCAAGTATTCCCCAACTCCTCACCAGATTCCCAGTTACCATCCACAACGCGATCGTTTACCAAAGAACCAAAATCACCCGCCGGGTTAGAAAACAATCTCGCTGATGCATTTTCCACACCTTGGGCTTTTAAAGCTAAAGCGTGTTTCCTAATAAAATTCTGATCTTCCGATTCATCAACATCAGTCGCCCGTTGAAATAAATCATCCAACAATTCGATGATATTTACAAAACTATCCCGGAAAATCCCAGATAAATTACCTAAAACATCAATGCGGGGATGGCCAACTTCCATCAACGGTTTCAATTCATAACGAACAATTCTGCCAGTTCCTTCCTTAATAGGTTCAGCCCCCACTAATTCCAGCAGAATCCCCAGAGATTCCCCCTTCGTTTTAATTGCATCTAATCCCCATAACATCACCGCCACCGTTTCTGGATATTTCCCATGTTCATCCAAATGCTGGGCGATAATTTTTTGAGCAATTTCTCGCCCCCGTTGGTATGCAGCAGGTGAAGGCATCCGATAAGGATCTAAAGCATGAATATTTCTCCCAGTTGGTAACACACCAGCCCCATCCCGCAATAAATCTCCACCAGGCGCAGGCGGAATATATTCTCCATTCAAACCCCTTAATAAATTCGTTAACTCATCCGTAGATTGCATCAACAAATTTCTTATTAGTCTTTCCTCTTCTTCTCTTTCTTCAGTTATTCCTTTCTCATCCCCAAAATAAGCCTCCAAATACGACCCTAATTCCTCTTCATTTGGTGCTTCTCCCAATGTATGCAACCCAGAAGAAAACAACCGATTTTCTAAAACTTGCAAATATTCATACAACTCCACCAAATAATCATCAAAAGCATGAGTGCTAAACATCCGAATATTTTCGGGAGTAAAGGCTATACCTAACTTTTTCGCATCTTCAAACGGACAATCTGCATCTAAACCAGAGTCCACAATTTTTTTACAAATCCCTTCTTTAAGCACATAATTCTTTTGCGGATCTTCCCGATACTCCGAGATTAAATCTCGCAATGACACCAATTCTTTATATAAACCTGCACGACCATAAGGCGGCACATTATGAGAAATTAATACACCATAACCGCGACGTTTTGCCAACATAGACTCAGAAGGATTATTTGCTGCATATATATATAGATTAGGCAAATTTCCTAACAGTATATCTGACCAAGAATAACCAGTATTACCCAAAGGAGAACCAGGCAACCATTCCACTGTTCCATGCATTCCAAAGTGAACTAGAGCATCAGCTTGAAACTCATTTTGCAGCCATTTATAATAAGCAACATATTGCGGATGGGGTGTTAAATCTCGTTCAAACATTAAGCGCATGGGGTCGCCTTGTATCCCCAAAGGTGGTTGTACACCTATCCACACATTTCCTAATTGCACACCGCCAATCTGAAATTCATCACTATAGGTTTTAATTCCAGTTCCCGTGAGAGATTTCCATTGTTTTTCGATGCGCGAGGTTTGCAGATATCCCAGCCATTTTTCTAATGTGCGGACGTTTACACTATTTGTAGAGTGGGCAATATGAGTATCATTATCTACACCCACAAGAGGATTAGCTTCATCCGCTTCTTTCACCCAGCGAATCAATTCTTCCCCATCTTCCGGTAAATCCCCCACGGTATAACCTTGTTCTTTGAGTGCGTGGAGAAACTTCAGCAAACTACGCGGCACATTTAATAATGCAGCTGTACCCACAGCGCCATAACCTGGAGGAAACCCATATAAAATTATCGCAATCTTGCGTTCTGATACAGGTTTTTGCCGCAAAGACACCCAAGTTTTCACCCTACCAATTAATCGCTGCACCCGTTCGGGAACCAGATAAATATTTTCGCCGACCAAACCACCGAGGGGAACGGTATCAATCGCCCCATCCAATTCTGGTAAAGCATACAACACCACACTTTGCAATCCGCCGACACCTTGGCGTGTCCACGAGGAAATATCTTGAATTAATAGTGGTGCTGCAACAATATAAGGAACATTCTTGGCTGTGAGGATGCGCTTTGCTACTTCCACCTGACGGCCTGCTTCCATTGAACCAGCCGGGCCACCCACCAGAGGAAAGCCAATTGTCGAAACGATCGCATCTACTTTTACTGCTTCACTAGAAAGTGAGGCTGTCTCTATATTACCTAGTTGTCGTTGCTGAATTTCATAGTCGGTTGTCATCAAATCTCGTACTGCTACGTGTCCTTCTACGCCGTTGATGAAGATGGGTAAAGGAGTTAAGCCGGCTTTTTCAAAACTGCGAATCAGTTGGGGAATGTAGGGTTGTTTGGTGATGACGTGTTTTCGGTAGAGTAAAATCCCAACAATCGGTTTTGTAGAGACGCGATGAATCGCGTCTCTACAATGGGTTTTATACCATTCCAAATAGTCGCGGGGCGATTCAAAAAATCCTTGATAGTCGGGATGGAGTAATCCGATGTTGGGGGTTTCGACTAGCGGGGGAATGTCGCCGACTTTTAAACCCAAGTATTTTTCTGCCAGTGTCCAGAATAATGAAGCGACGTTTTCTGGGCCGCCAGCATTCCAGTAACCATAGATAATTAACCAGTTGCGTAAGTCTTGGACTTTTTGCACTGGGACGTATTTCAGTAGCTTGGGGCCAATTTTTAAGAAGCTGATGTAACCAGCAAGTTTGTCTTCTTCTCGTCCGTTGCTAAATTTGTCGAGGATGAATTTAACTGGTTTGGGCATTCCTTTGGGTTTGTCGCCAATGGCAAAGTCCCCCAACTTGGTTAAACTCATCAATTCCAAGGCTGACTCAAAGACTAGGCGGATGGGAATTTGGGAAATGCGATCGCGCAACCACACAACCTGGTCATAATCAAATAGGAGGCTGCCGAAAAACACATCAGCGCCATCGAGTGCTGCTTCTACCTCAGTGCGTTTGTTGGTAAGATCGCGATCGCTAAATACCCGAATATCCAACTCCAGACAGCGAGAGTTAGCCAAAAAGGCTGCTTTTCTATACAAGTCAGCGTTGAACGATTCAAACCCAGCAACCAAGACGATGCGTTTCATGCCTGTAAGCTACGAAATATTTCTTTACTTAAATTTTAAACTTGCTTTCAGGCTGATTGTTAAATATCTACCCACAGATTCCGGTCATTAGTTCCTTGAAGGAGTTAAAACTTCACTATCACCAAAGCCTTTTAGATAGTTTGATTTCAAAAAAGTTGTGATGTGTTGAGTCAAATTCAGTGCTTCATTGAACTCTTTTGATTCCTGTAGTGCTTCGTATAGTGAACGAATTTCTTGTGGCGACAGGTTTGTGAATGTACGCAACTCGGTAATATCTAATCTCCGGTTAAACTCATTAGCAGTATGTCGCCATTGATGTATAAGCGCAAACAACTCTCTATCTTGACGTTCTGCAAAAACATTAGATGCTAGTGCTGTTTCGGTAACAGATATAATTAATCGCGGAAAGACTATTGGTCGTCCCGGCTTATGCGAGTTTGGGTTGAAGCGGCTATCAGATAAAATTACCTCATTTGATCTGCACTCATTCAGTAAAGCACGCAGAAATTCTATCCTCTTTTCGTTAGCTGATGCCCATCGTTCGCCAAAAATCCCAGTAATTGTTGCTAATAATCCCAAGCCTGTCAGTAGTGACTCAAAACTTCCTCCCTGAGTCCACCAGACGGCAGCTAGAATAAATCCTAGAAGTAAAGGGAAAAACGTGATAAAGGTTACTAAGTTTTTCATACTCATATCACATCTTACCGTTTAGACCATATACTATTTGCTACAGAAGAATTCTTGTTAATTCCTGAAGAGTCAGGGGCAACTAAGATTAAATCCATACCAAATCCATTCTTCAAACGTGGTTCCAATACTGTATGTAGCCTATCAACAAGCACTAGCTTACTGTCTGATATAGCTTTGTCGATACCATTAGAAGTATATTTCCGAGTTAGAAGCAAACGAATCGTATCTTGGTCTTCAAAATTCATTACTGACCGGTCAGGTAACACCACTTCAATTTTGTTTCCAGTGAGGTTACGATACAGGATTTTTATTAAAATTCCTCTATCAGTCTCTATAGAACCATCAAAAAATACACTATTCAAATCGATATGTAAATCAGTGTTTTGCAGCAATGCACTTGTGACAAACTCTTTAAAAGACCTAGTTTTAGCGTACTCTTTCGCTGCCTTTTGGGCTGCTTCTTCGCTTAAATCTTCAGTGGTTGCTACTTCTAGGAGTAGCCTATCCTCAGGTCGCATTAACTTAGAAAGACTTTCCAGCAGTTCTGTATCTCGTTGAAAATTAGCTAATGTGTTTCCCAATAGAGAAAATAGTACAGGACTATCATTGATGACTTTATCTAGTAGTTTTCGTAATTTGTCAACATTTCTCTCGATTGAAAAGTCAACTTGAATTGGCAGCACATGACTACCTTGCAATTGTGAACCTCGAATTGACCGTTGCACACCTAGCCTTAACATCTCCGAACTCATATCAACTGGAAAATAGAGTAAATCGGGATTTGAGTTGAGTAATAAACTTAAAATATTTTGGTCTTTTTCACCTGTGCCGACACCTAAACTTACATAATGATATTTCTGATCTCTGATATTATTAGAATGAATTTGATGCCATCGATATCTAAAAGACTCTATACTCTCTTTCATCACGAGATAGAATCGATCATTGCAAGCATGATCCCATGCGATCGTTGGGCCTATTCCCCAATAGGAAAAACCAGATAAAATCTCTTTTCCATCGCCTGTGGTGGAAAATTCGCCTCTCAATTCCTGCGTGAGTTCTGCAAGTTTGTTAGATTGATCTTCCCCTATAAAGCAGAGAGTCCACCCTAAACCGGGTTCATTGATGGAATTCTCCAGTAACTTCACAAAATTTAAAGATCCCATGTTGAGCCTCGTTTCTTGAGCAGTTTATCTGATTAATCTCCCGCAGATGTCTAGAAGCCATCAGGTATTAGTTAATACTGTAAAGCATTATGTGTTAAGCTGCTCAGGGTTAACAAAAAGCCTAGGGTAGAGTCTGTAAATACTTTACGACTTTATCAGCCCACGTTCACATCAAAGGGTGCGTTCGGTCTAGGGATTTGGGCATCGAACTACTACAGCACAGTGTAAACCTATGCACCATCTCAATTAACAAGACTTAGGACTTAATAAGGTGCTTAAGCCCTAAATAAAGTTCCGCCACAGTTTACTAGGTACATTTGTCATAGCTTTCTACTTTTATAAAGAGTTATTATCTGAATAATGGAGGCAATTACCGCATTGCAATTTATTGCAAAAATTAACTGGTTATTCCCGATATTGATAAATTATAATGGTTGTGTTTTTTGTGGCAATACACTTTGGATTAGTGAATTTCACACATAAAATTTGCTGTTCAGGTTCGCACAAAAACTTATTTTGTTTACTAGCGTAGTAATGCTGAAAATAATGCAGGTGTTGCTAACAAGTACTTCAACAAATTTATTAACAAAACTTTGTCTCTATAATTGTAAAAGTTTTGAACTAGCATAAAAATAAGTAAGTTGAGGATGAAATCATGAAAATTGGAATTGATAGTGGGCACAATTGTCCACCAGACACAGGAGCTAGAGGAATCAAAGTTGAGGATAATTTAACTCTAGATGTAGGTAATAGAGTTATTGCTAAGTTAAGAGCTTTAGGACATGAAGTCGTAGTATGTAAACCAAGTAGTGCTAGAACAGTCACGGAATCACTATCAAAAAGATGTTCTACAGCTAATGCCAGTAGAGTAGATATTTACGTCTCGATTCATTTTAATGCTTTTAACAGACAAGCCAATGGCACAGAAGTATTTGCAACTAGCGAAAATGGGAGAAAAATCGCTAAACCTGTATTAGATGAAATCGTCAAGTTGGGATTTTTTAATCGCGGTGTTAAGAGTGGTTCCCACTTGTATGTCCTGAAAAATACAAATATGCCTGCTATCTTGATAGAATGTTGCTTCATTGATTCGCAAAAAGATATGAATCTTTTTAATCCAGAAACAATGGCTAATGCAATTGTTAAAGGCTTAACTGGTAAATTGCCAAGTGCTCCTGTTCCCCCTGTACAAGATGAAGAAGATAATGTAGATGAAACTATTCTCAGACTGCAAAAAGCCTTAAATAGATTCAAAATAACTGATAGAAATGGTAAGGTTTTAGTAGAAGATGGCTTCATTGGGGCTAACACAAGATCCGCCACAGAAAAATTTCAGACTATTGTTGGAGTTCAGCCGACTGGAATTGCTGACACAGTTACATGGAATGCTATCAATCTAATTTTGGCAAAGCGAATTATCCGACCAAACCATGCTGGTGGTGCAGTTGTCAGATACTTGCAATACCGTTTAGGAGTTGATAATGATGGCGTCTATGGCCCGCAAACAGAGGTTGCAGTTAAGAACTTTCAGAAGCAAAATGGTTTAGATGCCGATGGTATTATCGGGCCTGCTAGCTGGCAGAAATTAATCGGTTAGACTAAAGCTGTTTGAAGTGTAAAGCGTAAACTACCCACCACTGAACCTGTACTCAGTTCAGTGGGGTGTCTTCATAGTTCAGCTTTTAGTCGGATTAGCCACGGTTTCGTTCTAGCAGTAGCATCATCAGCAAGCTTAACAAAATTTGCTGCTCTTGGCGATCGCTGAGTTGATCCACAGCTTTGATGATAAATTTTCTGGAGAGGAAAGTGGGGATTTTCTCCAAACGCATCACAATGGTGCCATCAGCTCGGCTGACCAAGTAGACTGGATTAAAAACATAACCAGTGAACATACCCACAATTGGGATTTCTGCAAAGAGAGCATCAGCAATTTTCACCCACGGATTTTTCTCCTGGATGTTCAAAATAGTTGTGTCGCCATCAAAAATGTCATAACGCGCACGCCAAAGAGATTTTAATCCGCGTCGTTTTACTGAACCAATGTAAGTACCATTGCTATCGGTAAAGTTATAGCGTGCCGAGAAGTCAATAATGCGATCTGCTTTGATGTAGTATGTAGGACGAGTTTGTTCAGCATCAGCAAAAATTGTAATTGCTTCCTTGAGCTTGAAGAGTTTCTGTTTGACATAGAAAGCCAAATTACCTTGAGCATCAACAACAGATATTTGTGGTGCTAAAGCCCAGAATTTAAAGGTAAGCTCCAGAGGATACTGCATAGTTTTGGGTAAAACATGAAAATTATCATCCTATTAATCCCAATTCTAGGGAAAAAGTAACATTAATCCCAATACAGTTCAGATAAGACCAAAACACTTGTAGAGACGGCGATTTATCGCGTCTTGTAGAGACGACGATTTTGTACAATTAGCCCTTAACCCAAGCGTATTGACATTAATCCTGGTGACTGCTAGCAGCAGTTAAAAAATTTTAGTCAAGGGTGCATAAACAAATAAAGGTCAACCTATTAGGTAAGTGAAGGGGTTAAAACCCAAAACACACTAACACTTAAACATTAGGAAAATGACCATGAAATTCCGTCACTTAACTAGTTCTTTGCTAACAGCTACCGCACTTCTAACCAGTACACTACCAGCTTTCGCCGGCCCTTTTGATGTCAAGTCAACTGGTATCTTCAAACCGGCTACTATTACCCCCGGAGCCGCTGTAGGGAATGCAATTCCTAGTACTCCAACTCCTGGCTCACCTAGCAATCCAGTTGGTAATACTGAAATTCAAGGATTAGGCGACCATCAATCTTGGGTTGACCCGAAAACCCTAGCAAATGACCCCCGCGCTTTGTGCAGTGATGTTGGCTTGGGTAATAGCACCCGCAGCAGTTCTAGCAAACTTGCTTTGGCAAACTTTAACAATACTCGTTCTAGTTCTGCCGAAAGCCACAATGACGGTGGTGGTGGAGGTTTTAGCTTTTTGGGTATTGGTGCTAGCGGTAGTGGTTCTAGCCAAGGTAGTAAAAATAATACTAATTCCCGCGATCAAAGCAGCAACCGCACAGAGGAAAATAGTAGTAGTTCTTCAACAGTTGTTCAAGGCAGGAATTGCGATGCTTTTGTTAACTCCGCCGCTGCTAGAGATATGAATTACGAAGATAACCTCACCCAGCGCTATGAAATAAAAACTGGTCGTCGGGGACAGCAAGTCAATCAACTGTTGGAAAATAAATAAGCTGTTACTGAAGAATAATTCAGGAGTCAAAGGACAACAAACAATTGCTTTCTTTAGCCGTTAGGAGAGACTATGAAAAACAGGCTAAGAGGGAAAATTATTATCCTGACTACAACCATGTTTTTGTCCATAACATCTTTGGCAAGCGCACAAACTGCCAATCCTTCTCGCACAATTCGTGAGTCTCAAATTCTTCCCTATTTGCTAGATAATCCCAATGAAAACTCGTTGGTAAGAGTGCGTTGTCTTTACATACATAAAAACCGACAAAGTATTAGAGATAACATCCTGCAACCTACTCCTAGCGATCGCAATCACACTGTTATCATTGAAGTAGAGGGAAGTTGTCGCAATTTCAGGATTCGCTCTCAAAACGACTCAGATTTTTCTGATGTCCCCGTTTATCATCCCTACTTAGATGACTCTTGGCTAACCCGTAAAGGTTCTGGATGGTATTGGCTATTACGTTAGTTCCCTTGACCTAAAATAATTAAAAGAGATAACCAGGGCGTAGGAAGTCACCTATGCTGCTGACAGGAATATGTTCAACTTAACCAGATTAACGCTTGATAAGTATCAATCGCATTTGGTCACAGGTAATTTCCTATCGCTCTGGTGCTTTTTTGGCGGTGAAGTTTCGCCAAAAGTATAAAAGTAAAGGGCTTTTCAAGCCTATAACAATCATTACTGCTTTGTTGTATAAATGGGCACATTTTTCCTTGGCTTATTCAACGGAAATTTATATTATTCTCAATCTCAACCAATCCCTTTCATTGATTGAGATTATCCTTGAGCGCCCGCCGGGCTAACTTTACGTAAGTTTTTACAGTAGCATAGGGCATCTCTAAATCTTGGGATATAACCTGCAATGATTCTCCCATCTCTCTGCGTGCTAAGATAGTTGCCCAAGTAGAAGCAATTTTATCAGTGCGATCGCCCCCTGTGCGTTTTCGCTGTGCAGTGAATACCGCTGTCAACTCATCAATGCGTTCTCCCAGCAGATTTGTTAGCACCTGAGTCGGTAAGTTTACCACTGGTTCCACCCAATCTAAGCGAGTTTGTCCCAGTCCAAAAGTAGTTTTGTGTCCCGTACCGCAGTAGGGAGCCAGTCGAGCCAAAGCATAAAACAACTCGGTAAACTCAGAGTTCGCCAAAGCCGCCTTACTCAAACTACAAGACATTGCCCCTGTGAACCCAGTCACCGAACCCCGCTTGCCAGCCGCTACCTTCACCGACTCCAAGCGATGCTGATGGATAATTACCCCTTCATCTATCCAATCGAGAAAAGCTTCTTGTGCGATTGGGATTCCTGAAAAGTCATTCCAGCGACGCAGATAGCTGTGAAAGAGATTTACTGGCACCGGCAAGGGGAAATGATGACCCTTGCGGCGAAAGCTGGTAGGCGAGACAAAGCTGAAGTTAACATTAGAGGGTTTCTCTGGCTGTGACTCCAATAATTGCGCGTAAGTAGTGGGTGGATGGGCGATACTCACCTGTTTTATTTGCAAGGGAGCGCCTCTTAAGTCCAGAATTTGGGGCAATTGGGTTAACCATTGTTTGAGAAACTGCACCACTCTTGGAGACAAAGCATTAACATGCCAACAGTAAATTTGCTTGGCTTCCAATTGCAGTTGTCTTCCACTGGCGAGGAGTTGACCTTCCAGCGCCGAAATATTGAAGGGCTTTTCTGACTCTCCGTCATGGAGATATGCAGAAAGTTCTGGGTTGAATTGCCTTACTTGGTCAAGAAACCAGGCATGGAGTCCAATGGTGTATTGAGAGTAGAGGGAAGTGGAAGTGGTTGGCTCAAGTTCAAACACCAATCCTACCAGTTCAGTGTCATCTGCCCATGTGGGAAGAGACTCTGGCTGTGGCTTGGTTTTGCGCCTAGTGGATATAGCTGCTTTTGGCATCGCTGATTGCTATGCAAATGATGTCAAATATTGTAATCATTTTCCGTCCCCTTTAGGGGAATAAGGTTATCTCTTTTTGCCCTCTTTCGAGGATTAGTTAAGCAGTGACCAGATTATTTAGCTGCAATTCACACTGTTGAAATACGTAATTGACAGCAGAAAATAATTTATCTAGTTCTTGAATAGAGTAAGATGTAATATTTCTAGTAAATAATTCATCATTTAGCTTGCCAAATTGCCAGCGATCGCCATTAGAAACAATACCAAAGATCGTGATTCTCAATTCATCATTTAATCTCTGTGCACCAATCATTTCTGCCAGACATTGTGCCCAACCAGCTTCAAAATTATCTTGCTTTGCTTCTACTAAAATGAAGTATGGCTTGTCAAATACAACTTTGCCTAAAGGAGAGCGTTTAGCTAAAATATATTCAGGAAATCCTGATAATTTTTCGTCATAATTTAATGACTCATGACTCCATAAAGTAAACTTGCTACTGTATTTCTTCCAAATTTCCTTCAAAACTGGGTAAATCAAGTTTTCGCAAATGGCAAACTCTGAGTTATCCACTACTCCTTCCCGCATTACCGTTTCTAAGTCTTCCCGGAAGTAATCAGGAATATTGAACTCAGCTTCACCGATGAAATTTGATTCAGTATAAGTAGTTTGAAATGCTTTGAGAACTTCACCGATAGTTTTGTAACTACTGAAAGCCATATTGCCATCCTGAAGAAAATTTATACAGTTGCTCAATTTCCAGTTTAGCGATATTTAAACTGTGCGATCGGGGTTTCAATTCTGCCTAAATCTAAAGGCGATATCTGACAATAAACCATCCTGAACCTATATTTTTGGTTGTAAATGGTGTGAAAGAAGGTGCTTAGTTAGATTCTGGAAAGATTTATTCAGTAGTTGTTCGCTGTGGTAATAGTTGCTGTCCGAGTTTTTCCAGTTGTGGGTAGAATGATACAGCTTTCTGCTTAAGTTTTAATGCGGTTTGAGGGTTAAGATTCATACCTACATGGGCAATATCATTACGCAATTCAGTCATTTGACTCCAAACTTTGACAAGTTCATCTGCTTCTGGCAAAGCGGCAAACTGCTCATCACAACGGCTAGGAGTAATGGGACGAGGTGATGATCTACCCTTTTCAACTGCATTGTTTATAGCATCTTCCACAGGCTTTCGACCTTTTTTGGGATCGAACATTAGTTCACCAAATCGCAGCACCAATACAGAAATTACCCATTCACGCGCTAAGGTTACTGCTTGTACAACTCTATCTCGCTGAATATACCAGTTAATCATTTGTAGTTGTAGCCATAGATTTTCAGCTAATGCTGCATTATCAGTTGGATCTTCTAGAGCAAATTGTCCATACTCTTTAACAACCCTTTCTGCCAAAAGTGAAAATGGTTTGGCACGTTTATCAAAGCTGAGTGCTGCTTGTTTTAAAGTCTCTTCCAACTGAGTAGCCGATTTCATCGTCTCAATTGGTCGAGTTATATTCAAAGCCAATGAAATACTCTCAATAGCTTCAGCAGCTTTATTAAGTTGATTTCTTAATGGTCTGCTACTAGGATTATCGCGCAGTTCAAGACCTGACGGAATAGCACTTTTAAGCAAATTTGCAAGTGCCTGTCCATCTCCTATTTCCACAAAACGTTCAGTTGCAGTTAACCAATCTAGCATTCCGACAAATTCTGATAAATCGATTACTGGTGCTATACCATTATTTGAACTACCTAGTTCCCACGCTCCATAGTAAATAGCATCAATTGTAACGTTTTTAGCCGCTTTCAGATAAGCTGCAAATAAAAATACAAGAAATGGTAAAGAACGCAGTCCGTGAGTAATATCAAAAACTACAGAATCATTATCATTAACTTTGTCAGTGATAATTTTAAAAGTATCCCACATTTCTTCAGCCGTTTCACCATTTGGTATTGGAACTGCTTGAATGCGTTTATCTCCCAAGCTATTAAGCACAGGAAAAGTTTTATTTTTCGCTTCAGTCGTAACACAAACTAGCATGGAATCATAATCACAAAACTGGTGTAGTGCTTCAGCAAAAACGTTTCCTTTATAATTTTTACCTTCAAAACTATATATAGTTTCTTTTGCATTCAGTCCCAGAAAAGTGATAATTTGTTTCATGACTATTTTTCTTTATTTTATTAATGTCTGCCCCATACCCAACCGTGTTTTCATCCCCGTACCTGCAAATCGCGCATATTGAACTAATAAATTAGCCACATTCGCCAGTAAGGGGTCAGCACGATTAAAAACTTGTAACGTTACATTGCCGACAAATCCATTCACATAACCTTTATGTAATTGCCAGCTTCGTGTTTGAATTTTATGATTTTTGAGTAAAATTGCATTACTAAGATAAGCAATTAATTCATCACTTCCCAAATAGACAGGTGCAAAATGATTCCAACGTTCTAACCAACTGCGGAACATTAATGAGGGTATGGGTAGAGGTAAATTTGCTCCACCATGAGCAAAAGTAGTGGGAGTAATAAACTGCAATTCAAATCGTTTTATTGGTTCTGGTTCATTTGCCACCAAAATTGTGTACAGTTCTTCATAACTAGTAATTTCATCTTCGCGGTTGATGACGTTAAACTTTGCTCCCAGAAATTCTAGAGATTCTGAGAGATTGAAGTGAGAAATCGCTTTTGCTGAAACATTTTGCAATCCACACAGAGATAGTTTGTAAAACTCCTCAGGATGAAAGGTCAAAAATTCTCTAGAAACAGAATACAAGCCAATTATTCCTGAATGCGAAACAGAAGGAATCGACTCAGTTCCTATTTCTAACCCTAGCTGTTGATGTAGTAGCTTAACTAGTTCCAATGTATATGAACGAGGTAAAATTGTGGGTTCAGATACACTCAATGTCCAGTTAGAATGAATTAGCATTAGTATTATGAATTCTTGAACTTAACCCATCCAGGTACAAATTTGATTTCACCATTGGGATTCATTACAGTCCGCCTAGATTTTGGTGCTTCAAAACCAGGTGCTTTTAAACCACAAGTATCGCGGATCTCTTCTCGTAGTTCATCGTCTAGCAGCAAATTTATGGTAGTTCCAGTCATCCCACTACCCCACCCCAATCTCTGACTATAGGGAGATTTTTCTGGTTCGTAAAATTTGCGGATATGATTAAAATCTAAATTTTTGCCTGATGCTCTAGGATTATTCTTAACTTCTTCCCAGTAATCATGCTCATAATCCCATTGTTCTTGGGTGAATTCCTGACATATTTGCAATAGTTCATCTAAATTTCTAAAGGGTAATTTCATTCCCTGTTTATGCTTAAACCATGAAAGCATTTCTGTATCTAAAGTGAGAGTAAATTCTGTTTGAACATTCCGCACCATTTCGGCATAAATCGACGCTTTATATTTGGCTAAGTAGTCAGGAAATCTGCTAGAAACTATTACCTCAGCTACAACAGGTATATTAACAGGAATTTCTTGACCTTTCTTCGTTTTAATTTTGCTTTCTATAAGCGGTTCTGAATCGGTAATTTTGAGCGCTCTTAAAAAATCTGTATTTGGCCCTTTTCCTGGGGAATTTCTATCTTGATATGTCAGACTAAATTCTGAGAATAAACTATCCATAAATAGATCATCATCTAAAAACTTATGCTGATATTGATTAATTTGCCCTAGTTTTTGTCTCAAAGTTTTCTCAATTTCGCTAACCCGCTTTGAAGAAGCTACTTGATAGCGATCGCAATGTTTAAGTAAATGATATGCTATGGCAGTTCTAATTGCTCCTTTAATCGAAGAACCAGGGATAAATAATTGCCCCATACCATTGCGAATCATGGGACGCAAATCTGTAATGTTCTCCCCTGTCAATTTTTGGCTGATTGCTTCTTTCGGGAAAACTTGACATCCATCTACACTTATATTCCACCACTCGAAACCAAAGGCTTGTTTTAAAAGTCTGCTGATGTCTTGACGTTCTTCAATTGCTTGAATGTAGTCATCTAAAAATCGTCCTCCCTGGCGCATCAACACTTTTGCTAAAGCTTCTTGATTGGGAAGATAGACTTTTTTATCTGTCTGTACATATTCAAAAGGATTCAATCTAGATACAGATGAGCCTATATGTAGAATAGGACTAGTCAACTGTATCTTTTTTGATTGATAGAAATCAGGTTTCTTAAGAGTAAATTCGGGAGAAACCACCATAATATTATTTATTCTTTGCTTTAATGGGCAGACTTAAGCTAACACCACTACGGTAAATGCGGTGTTTTTTAAAGCCTTGGGGTGTAACATCTACTAACTTTCCTTCTGGTGGTGTGAGAAAAACTGAACCTTCACTAAACATTCGTACCATTTTACGCCGGAGTTGATTTTCAGCTATCCAACCACCCCGTTCTTGAATTTCATAGCTAGCGTTATTTAAAAATTCAGTTGTTATGGGTGTATCCCAAAATAAACTCATGAGAGTGTAGTAAGTTCCACCAGAAAAATCTACTATGCTTTGCCAAGCATCTGGTAATTCTAACCATTCAAGTTGAAATCTTCCCGCACCACTTGAACGTTCTCCACCAAGTCCTTCTTCTCCTAATAAATGTAAAGCAGCTTTTAATTGATCTGCTAGTTTCTCGACTTCTGGGGAAAGTTGTATAAGAAAATATAAACCAGACGGATTTTTCTCCCACTTGAATTGAACAAAGCCAGTATGATAAAGGTTTGTAGCTCTGGTAACACGGTCTACTGCAATTTTCGGAATTTGGCCAATTTCAAAGGCTTTTTTGTAATCAAATGTTCCTAATTGGCGTAGATGTCTATTAGATTTACCTTTGGTTTCTGCAATTAGTTCTTCAGTATCATTCTCTGTAAATCCCTCTCCTTGATACCATCTTTGCCATACTTCTAAAGGCAAGTAATTTAGGTTTTTATAGGTTTTAAAAAACTCTAATTCTTCGTTAGGGTAGTTGATAGGAAACTTGAGAGGACGGGGAAGATAGTAAATTGTGTGTTCGTTATCTTGTCGATAGATGAATGTAGAACTTATCCGCAAGGGGGATATTTGTTGCGATCGCTCTTGAGAGGGAAATCTATCCAACAATTCTTCAACTGCATTTTTACCGAATAACCGCGCATAGACGCTTACCCAGGCGCTAAATAAAGCATCAGAACGGACGCGATCGCTTGTTTCTTCAATCCCTATTCCCAATTCCCCAAAGTGAACAGGACTACGCCCAAAATTGAGTTTAACTAATTTCCACACGCTCATGATTCATTCCCCGGTAATAATCGCTGTTCGATGTAATCGCGTAAGCTTCCGAAGTTATCTAAGAGTGCTTGTGTGTTGGCGATAGATTCTAATGATTGTAAACCCGATGTACCAGCAGGCGTGCTGGTAATCTGACGATATTGTGCCAAGCTGCGATAGGAAAACTCGAAGTTTTGAAATCTGACTTTACCATAGCCTCTAGAACCGTGTCCGCCGAGAGCATCATCTTCTAGAATGGCCAGTGCGATCGCAATATTTTGCAAATCTTCAACGGCTTGCTCGGCATCTTCTACGGTATAAACTAATTCAAACTGGAATTTTGACCCAGCTGGTACACGCTCTAATTGTCTAGGGTTCGCCGCCGCCGTCACGCGATCAATACCGTTTTCAAATTTCCACTCGGTCATGTATAAACCGGTGTCAACTTGCTTGAGTTTTGCTGCTGAATCTGGTAGCAAATGACTATCTCGAATAATCAGGCGAGCAGGTGCATTACGTCCACGATTAATTCTGACGCAGTTCTGACCTTGGATTGTCTGAGTAGGACTATTATTTTCCCATAATCCTTCTTCCCTAGCAGCCTCAATTGGCATCCAAAATTTTGATCCGCCAGTAGAACCAAACAATCGGCTAATTTGACAGGTACTAGCGCCTTCATAGGCAATAAATCGTCCTTCTTCAACTTCGGTAAATCCATTTACCAAATCATCACTTTCATAGCGCCGAGTATCGCTTCCTCCTTTGCGATTTAGAGGTTTATTTAATAACCTTTCTAAAGTGGAGCGTAGTTTGCCTTTAATAGATGAACCAGGCAAGTAAGGATACTTTGTTAGAGGGTCACGAATAACAGGTTTATCCAGTCCACCGATATCCAGATTTTCACCACCACCGCCAATGTGCAATCCAGTTTCGACGGAAAGTTGACTGGTTAGGGACAATTTACCAAGTAGGGGTTTTTGTGCGTATGATGCTGGCATGATTATTTTCCACCTTCAGCTTTGTGATAAGCAATAATTGATTCGAGTAATTGAACTAGACGCTCAAAATCTTCTTTGCTGTGAACTTTATCAATAGCTGCTGACATGACCTCACCTAATGGTTTTGCTGCTCTCTGTCTAGCTGCGGCGTATGCCAATTTGGGTTTAAGCAGAACTATTTCTGTTTCAATTTTGCTAAATTCGCCTGTTTCAGTTAAATCGGCTTTTAAGCGATTTACAGCATCTAAGAATTTACGAACTTGGTTAGTTTCTAATCTTTGCTGCTTAAGATAAGGGCCAAATTCTTCAGCGTGTTTCACTAAGTCTCGGATGGGATATTTTTGTAATCCTTCTGTTAAGCCATTAATAGTTTTAACAATTTGTTCGACAATATTCTGCGTTTTACTCGTATTTACTTGAGGAATTACTTGTCTGGAGTTTACAGGTGGGGAAGATGGTTTAGGTTTAATTGGTTCTGGCATATAATTTATCAACGGTTTAAGAGTTCAATCCAAGTTGCGATCGCCCGAAAATAAGGTGCATTATATGGACTTTTTAGAGAAGTTCTAAAATCACTATCATCTAGTACATTTTTAGGTAATCTTGCTAGGGTGTAAGCAATTTTTGGTAGATGTAAATAGTAACGAGTACCTAAAGCCTCTTTTGATTGTTTATCTTCTTCAAACTTTTTCAAAGCCTCCTCTTGAATTTGTGCAGTTATGAGCAGGTTACGCACAAAATTACGGGAATAATTAACCCCAATATTTTGCTGTTCTAATCTCTTGACAAATGGTAAAATTCCCAACAAATTTGGCTTGTTTTCTGGATGCAGATATTGTTTTATTTCAGAATCAATTATGTCAATATCTTCTATCCCTAGCCATTCATCCCATTTAAATACCTGACCAAATAAGCCTAAACTATCTCTACCATTTCCTTTTGCTGCATCTTCAGCATCGCCTGATAGATGTGCTGCTTGGTAAAGAGGTGATTTAGCATTATCAATACTAATTCCTGCTGATAGCGTAATATCTGGATTATTTCCCGTGTAAGCGCGGAAGCATTGGTAAACATCAAAAGCAAATTCTACAATTTCATTCCATGCACCACTGACAAATAAATCATCGCCACCTGCATAAATAAATAGTAAATTTTTTCTCTCCCCTGCTGTTAAATATTTTGCATTATTTAAAACTCCCAGATTGTTATTTTGACAATGGTCTATGAAATCCTCCTGGCGTTTTTTTGCCAAACTGTTGAGATATACCTTGAAAAAATAACTCATTTGGCGAGAAAGTCCAGCTAGTCTAGGTAAAGTTTGCTTTCCTCCTAAACCTTTAGCAAATATTTGTCCTAGTCGGTCTACATCCATTCGTAAATAGCCTACTCGGTTAATCCCTTCGGCCTCTTGTGCCATTTCACCAGCACGTATAAAGCCTATTATTTCTTCTACCTCCTCTGATTCTTCTTGACTCTGCTGACCATAGTTACCTAATAACAAAGGATAAGCATTTCGGAAATGCTTAAATTGATAATGTTCTAAATTCCAATCATTTACTAATAAAGCAGTGTCAGAGTCAGGAACTATTTGTTTCCAATTTTGGAAAAGATGATAGTAAATTTTGGTTCCTGAAATTTCAAATGAGAGTGTATCCAGCTTGTCTTTTATATCTTCTCTTGGGGAACGTACAATTACTTTTATTCCAAACATTCGACTCCCTAAACGAAACATTCTGCAACAAGTTCCACAAGCTAGAGCCGAATTTGGCTCATTAGGATTAAGCGGTTTTAAAGTTTCTACATCATCTCTATGGCAGACACCACAAGGTTCATGACTATCACGTGGTTCGGTAAAGTTACTAATCTGGTTAGCAAATTTACGAGATTTATATGCAGCTAGCTGATTTGTTGCATCTGACCAATGAGCGGAAAATTGTGCAGTTCCAATATCCGCGATAGAAAACTTTAAGCAATCAAGTGCAAGAAATACTTTGCCTTCAAATTCATTTAAAAGCCATTTATTAAACTCATCACGTAATTGCTCTACAGTCTTTTTAGTATTTTCTGTTCCATCTGCCAAAATATATAAGTTTCCACCGCCAGCATAAATTATATTAGTACGTGGAAGTTTTAATCTTGTCAGCAATTGCTGCACTACTTCTTCTGTAACTAACTCTAAATAAAAGCTTCTTGCTCTTAGCGATTTGAGCGCACCATCAGATGAAATGGTATAAATGAATTTTTGAATCCCCGATAAGTCACCTGCGATTAAATTTAATTCTGTTGTATTGAGATTGTTAGCAATAACAGCAGCAACAGCAGCAGTAGTTTTAGCTATATCCACTAGAGCAACATCAGACTCACCCAAGCTCAGAAAGGAGCCGAATTTTTCTAGAATTAAAGTGAGTAAAGAGAGGTTTTGCCAGTCATCATTATTGAAATCTTCTATCGCTGATTTAATTTCTGTTTTCAGTTTACGGAAATCAGTTGCCGCTTCCAATTGAGGATAGGGAATAGTGGGATCACTATTTTCAATAGCTTTTGGTTGCCAATAATATTGTTTATCTTGACCTTTATCTAATTTTACATAGTCAAATAACAAACGTAGAGCCTTGAGTTCGTGCTGATCATTCCAAGACAAGATTTGCTTGGCTTTCGTAACAATATTATCATCAGTTAAGTGAGGATACTTATTAGCTAACTGTGGATCAGCCCACTTTGCCAACAAGGTAACGGCTTGTTGGGCAATTTGCAAAGCAGCATTGAAGGTCGCTGAGATTTGTATCATGAAATATCTGTATTAAATTGCTGGTGAAGTTCTAGCGATCGCGTTTGTTTTTCTTTCCTCTGTGTAATTATATTGTGTGCTGGAAGTAGGGTCTTCCAAGGAACCTGCGCTACTTTAGCATAGTTAGGAAAGTAAACTTGATACACAATAGATTAGGCTATAAATCTATCATCTGTAACAATCCTTGGTTACAACAGAGCAATAAATTAACCCTGTTGTAACATATACAAACTAATAGCAATTGCTACTATCTATCGAATCCTTTCAACTTGGTTATATTTGGGTGAAACTTCCAAGTCTAGTTTTACTTTTATACCTTCTGAACCTTGGCTAATTAGCATTGCTATGACTATCAAACCAAGAGTACCAATAAAAAATAATGGGAGTTGACTTGTAAGCTGTTGCTCAAGAAATTTTAGAAATACTGACAAGTATTGCAATCCGGCATTACTTGTATTTGTTTCTAGGTTATTTCGACTGTTTTTTAATTCTGGTAACTGCCTATCTGTTGTTATTCTGGTGACTGGAGTAACTTTTGCTGTAGGTACGGAGGAATTTTGCAGAGATGCCGAACTTTCATTTTGAAGTGGCGTTGACTCCATACTATCGGCAGACTCAATCTTTGTAGAGTTACTATTCGAGCTAACGGGAAGTGTAGCGTTTGTAGGTTGTATCCCGTAGTTGCTATCAATTGAGTGTTCTTTGGATACAGTCAAATTTGTGTAGACAGAATGCTTTTCTGACATACGACTCCTTAATATTTGAAAAATCATAATTTCTTTAAGAACAACTGAAAATTCGAGTAATAGTCCTAAAAGAACTACTGATATTTAAGTAATGACTAGAATTAATTTCTACTCGGACATATTTTTGTTGTAGCACGGTATTGTAAAATTTAGCGTAGCACAGTGTAATTTCAACTAACAGCGTAGTATAAAATAAACATTTGTATGAATTATTCTATGTATTAATTAGCATAACACCTTGACTTTTTCAAGCAAATATTCATATACTGCTTGAAAGAATATTCAGCAATTCAAAAATTCATATTTCCGTAGCAAAATTTTTGAATACGCCCCGAAAGGGGATTAAAGTATGCAATCCTTGAAGAAACACTGAATATTTGAGTATTCCATTACCTACTTCCCCGTAAGGGGACTCAAAACTTTATAAGTTACTGTATCGGCTAAAAAATCTATAACCAATCTTTACTACCGAATGGGGAAACCCGCAAAGAGCAACTTTGATTGGTGAGTGATGCATATTAAACTTTAATCAACTAAGTCACCCAGGCTATATGCTGGGTTATGAGTAATGCAGACAACGTACTTGCCTAACTTGGGGTCAAAAAATGCGATCGCACCGTAAAGATGCGCTACCTTATGTGCTATTACAAAGGCTACAGGCACAGAAACCGGCCCATTAATCTTGAGTAATACTCCCCCTACTAGCTCTCCTGTTTTGCTCATTTCATCCAGACGTGCTGCCGCATCTTTGACAATTTGGTTGTTTTGTGCGGCGTCAGCAAATCCGATTTTTAACACCTCACCTTCAAAGGCGATTTTGTAAGTAGTCATTTTTTTAACACCTCTACAAATGCCTTTATCATACAGGTGATTGGAAGGGGGGTCTTCCAAGCTGTACAGTCTCTTTAATTATCCATTAGTAATTATTCGGTCAGCATCCTCATAATCCATCTGCACTACACAATTTCTTCCTTGTGCTTTTGCCTGGTAGAGTCCCTGATCAGCAGCAGCGATTAGGGTTGCAGGAGATAATTGGCTATGAGGAGTGATGGTTGCCACACCAAGACTTAGGGTGATGAATTCACTGACCAATGAATGGGGATGAGGCATTTGTAATGCACTAACATTGGTCTGAATATCTCTTGCAACTGCAATAGCCCTTTCGATACCTGTATTCGGCAAAATGACTGCAAACTCTTCTCCACCATAACGAGCAACTAAATCTGCGGGGTGTTTAACTGTCTGAGAAATTGCCTTGGCAACCTGTCTGAGTGCATCATCTCCTGCTAAATGTCCATTTGTATCGTTGTAAAGCTTAAAGTAATCGACATCACACAAAATCAAAGATAATGAGCCTTGCTCTCGTGCCAACCATTGCCAGTGTGCATTGAACGTGTCATCAAAACAGCGCCGATTTGCCACTTGAGTTAGACCATCCGAACAGGCAAGGCGCTGTAATTCCTGGTTTGCTTGTTGTAATTGGTGATAAAGTTCTGATTGCTGAATAGCGATCGCAGCTTGACCCGCTAACTGGTTAAACAAGTTAATCTCCGATTGCTGCCATTGTCTGCTGCTACGGCATTGGTGAGCAATCAATAATCCCCACAAACGCTCTTGCTGTAAAATGGGCACAACCAGGTTAGCCCGGATTTGCAGACTTCGCAGGAGGTCAATATGACACGGCGATAGTCCCGCAGTTTCAATATCTGCGATCGCTCTGGTGTTACCTTGTTGATAGTAAGCTGCACGGGTAGATTTAAAGCACGTGTCCATGACATGAAATCCCAGAATGGACATACACTCTTCTGCTAAGGATTCTACAGCGACCAAACCACTCCAGTCTTCCTGAAACTGATAGATCAATACTCTATCTACCTTAAATAGTTGTCGCACTTCGGCTGCTGTGGTTTGCAAAATCTCGTTTAACTCTAATGATTGTCGAATTCGCTGCGTCACAGCCGCAACAATTCGCTCGGACTCACTTTGGTGCTGAACCTGCTCAACCACCTGACAATTTGTCGATGCTACAGTTAAGGCGATGGGATCAAAGCGAGGGGTTGTAGTAATAGGCACTGCACTGGGTTGAGCAATCAAATAGCCTTGAGCAAAATTTGCACCTCGTTCTCGCAGCCAGTTCAGTTCCTCAATGCATTCAATTCCTTCAGCAACAGTTTGGATATTTAACTTTTGAGTAATCTCTAGAAGCTTCTCGGTAATTGAGGCTTTGTAAAGGTCTTGATGCACATCTCGAATTAACTCTATGTCCAGCTTGATAAAGTCTGGACGTAACTGATGTAGCAAGTTTAGGCTGGAATAGCCAGAACCCAGGTCATCAAGGGCGACTAAAAACCCAGCATCCCGGTAGTATTGGAGCAATGCCTTGAGATGGTCTAAATCTTGAGAATTGTCTGATTCCACGACTTCAAAAACAACCCGCTCGTGGGAAATGCCAGCAGCATCAATTGCCTCTACCGTACTACGTAGGCAAAAAACTGGGTCATAAAGTGACGTTGGTGCAAAATTTATGAAAATATGCCCACTCACTTGATAGCGGCTGAATTGAGTAATTGTGCTGAGGCGAGCAACTTGGTCGAGTTGTGGTAAAATTCCGGCTTCGGTGGCTAACTCCAGAATCGGTGCCGGTAGGACTAAATTGCCTTCTTCGTCCAGCCCCCGCAAGAGCGATTCATATCCAAAAATCTGCGATGTATCGTTAATTGAAACAATTGGTTGAAAGTAACTGGTGAATCGTTCTGTTGCTAGCATTTCAACTAGCCAGTCGGATTGATTGAACTTAATGAAGCGTTGTAATGAGGCTATGTCACTAAAATCGTGGAGTTGAGGTTGGATAGTGCCTTGAATGAAAAGAACTTGCGTCTCTTTTAATTCTCTCGGTGCAAGTAGTTTGGCCAGGTTACGGGCAATTTCTAGAGACTGTCCGGATCTACAGTTCAAACTCAAACCTGGCCGCTCGTCCATCAGTTCATACTCAAGGGCAAACTTTTGTAGGTAGTCGGTAACTTTTTTCAGGGTATGTGGAACGGGAAACCAGAGAAAGAGCCTACCTGCCTCCTTAGTCCGGCAACGTGCAACATTGCGACAAGCACAGGTTTGGGAGATAGGACATATTTGGCTCATAGCTAACTAATTTGTTCAATCCGATTTATTCTATTATTCCCGCTATTTTTACTGTAAAAGATAAACTACACTTCAAATACATGAAGATTTGATGAGTTAAGTAAACTGAATAATTTAACGGAGTAGGTGACCAGGGGAAACGCATCTAATTTATTTTGACAAAATGTAACTTATATGAATGCAGAAAAAGGGAAGTATTGTTATGTTGATATCAATGCAATAGATGTATGCTAAATCTATTTATTTTCTTCAGATTTTATGATGAAAGCTTAGATTTTTATGTCTAAAAAACTCAACATTAGTATATAGAAACTAACAACATGGATTCATTCTATAAAATAAATAATTACTAAGGTAATTATTCTATGCAGGCTCACATTGATTTGGTATTAGATGAACAATTTAAATTAAAAAACAAAATCATAAATCAGTCAAATAAGCAATAACTTTTAGTTGAATTTATTCAGAGTAAATATATATTTCTGAAGAAGGAATCCATCTCAACACAGTTCGGTTAAGGTTTTTTGATGAAAATTTTAGATCACAAAGAATACGATAAATCATCATAACTCTGTGATAAATCGCCGTCAAGACGAAAGACTGATTATTGTAGAGACGGCGATTCATCGCGTCTCTTGCCTTAACCGAACAGTATTGAAATCTAGCTCAAAGTTTTTAAATTCCCAATCCCTTCTTATACGAACAAAAAGAAAGCAATTAAAATCGCGCTGAGAACAATAGCAAACCCAATAGCATATTCAACTCTGCGACTAAAAAATCCCACAGCGGCAATCAAGGCGATCGCTAGTCCGATAATGCCAACATACTGCTCTTTTTGTAAACTGCGGGCAATTAGTGGATCTGTACTTGGCAAGGGGGTTTCTTGAATGGTTTTTGGGGAGATATCTGATGCTGGTATTTCTTGCACGAATAAATTCATAAAATTACTCCTGTATACATCTGCATTTACGGGGTTTATCAGAAAAATGGGTTTAAAACCCCGTGCTTCCAGTACGGCTTTAAAGTAATGATTCTGGAGTAATGAGTGAATGAAAAATGGGTATTTACTCATTACTTATTACTTATTACTCATTACTCCAGAATCACTATGCGTTCACGGCGGTGAGGATGTCAAGCAAAGCAGCTGAACACTCAGCCATTCCCACTCCTGCCAATCAGAGTTGCAATTGCCTTGACTAACTCCTCTGGTTCGACAGGTTTGGATAGATGCTTTTTAAACCCTGATTCGAGTGCTTGTTGCTGGTTGATTTCTCCTGCATAAGCAGTTAAAGCGATCGCTGGAATCTGTTTGGCTTGTTTGGACTGCAATGCCTTAACTTGGCGCATCAGCATATAACCATCTGTCTCTGGCATCCCAATATCACTGAGCAGAAAATCTGGTTCTGACTCTGCCAATACTTGCAGTGCTTCTTTTGCTGATGCCACAGCAGTTACCTTTGCTCCAGCCTGTTCTAGCAGAAATGTGTGGAAGTCACGGGTATCATCATCGTCATCCACAACTAAGATTTGGATACCTGCAAGGATTTCAATCACCGGAGAAGGATTTAATGCAGCAATCTTTATATCTTGTTTTGGGGTTAAATCCTTTTTAATTAGCGGTAGTCTGGCCCTGAAAATAGCTCCTTGCCCTTCACCTAAACTTTCTGCCCAAATCGTGCCGCCATGTAGTTCTATTAAATGACGGACAATTGCTAACCCTAACCCCAAGCCACCAAATTTTCGGGTTGTCGTGCCATCAGCCTGACGAAAATATTCAAATACATAAGGGAGAAATTCAGGGGTGATTCCCTTACCTGTGTCGCTGACAGTAATCTGGGCTTGAGCGTCAACACGCTCCAGTTTAATATCAATTTTTCCTCCTTCAGGAGTGAATTTAACAGCATTCGATAACAGATTCCAGACAATTTGTTGTAAACGACCGGAATCACCCAAAACTTCCCCAAAAGAAGCATCCAGTATCGTTTTAATTTGAATGTTTTTCGCTTCTGCTGCTAATCGCACTGTCTCCAATGCTCCCTCAATGACAAGCACTAAGTTAACGGGAAACATATTGAGGTTGAGCTTGCCTTGTAAGATCCGAGAGACATCGAGTAAATCTTCAATTAGTTGAGCTTGTAATTTAGCATTTCGCTCGATGGTTGCGATCGCTTTCTTCAATCCGGCGGCGTCAAACTCACGAGTCTGTAAGAGTCTCGCCCAGCCAAGAATAGGATTAAGAGGCGATCGCAATTCATGGGAAAGCACCGCCAAAAATTCATCTTTAATCCGGTTGGCTCTTTCGGCTTCAGTTCTGGCAGCTTGCTCAAGTTCCAGGAGGCGATCGCGTTCGGCTTCTGCAACTTTGCGTTCGGTAATGTCAATCACTGAGCCGATGTAACCTTTAAACTGACCGTCCACACCAAACCAGGGATTAGCCGCGTCGATGCAAAAGCGATATTCGCCGTCTTTGCGCCGCAAGCGGTACTCCAAACGGAAAGCCGAATAACTGCTACTAGCTTCCAGAAAAACATTCCTGGTGTTATTGTAATCCTCTGGATGCACAGCATTTAGCCAGCCAAATCCCAGACCTGTTTCCTCGCTCTGACCTGTAAAGTCATACCAGCTTTGACTGAGGTAGGTGCAGTGGCTATCGGTATCTGTTACCCAAACCATAAAGGGGGCATTGTCAGCCATGTTACGGAATTTTTCTTCGCTTTCCCGAAGGGCTTTCTCTGCTTGTTTGCGATCGCTAATGTCTGTAACAAAAATGCTTACTCCTTCTGCAAAGGGGTAGACGCGATTCTCCAACCAGCGCTGCCAAGTAGGATAAAAGTATTCAAACTGAACAACAGTTTGTTGTGCGTAGGCGTAGCCCGTCGTAGACATCGCCCGCTGAACCTGAGTATAAAACTCGCTGTTGACCATATCTGGAAAAACTTCCCAAATTATCCTACCTAGCAACTCTTCCTTTGAAAAGCCAACAATTTCTGTTACCTGGTCATTAACAAAGGTATAACGCCAGTCTCGATCTAACACAAAAAATTGGTCTTGGATGCCAGCTATAACAGTCTCTAAGTGTGCTTTTGCCACCTCAGCTTCAATTCGCAGTTCTTGCTCACGTTCCATTGCCTCTTGGCGGAGACGAGCCATTTTTAAGGCTGCCTCTACCCGCGCCAACAATTCACGGGCAGAGAACGGTTTAATCAGATAATCATCGGCTCCTGCTTCTAAGCCTTCTACCCGTGCCTCTTCCCCCGCCCGTGCTGACAACAGGATGATTGGAATTTTTTGCATCTGCGGATCAGATCGTAATTCTTGCAGCAGTCCAAAGCCATCTAATCCAGGCATCATCACATCTGTCAGTACTAAGTCTGGGACACGCCCACGAACAGAATTCAAAGCAGTTAAACCATCCGATACTGATTCCACCTCATAGTGCTGACTTAATAGCCGCTTGACATAATCACGCATATCTGCATTGTCATCAGCCAGAAGAATTCGAGGGGAGGAAGGTGACAGGTTATAGGTGACAGGACACAGGTAAGATCCCTCCCTATTCCCTGTTCCCTGTTCCCTATTCCCTTCTTCCGGCCGCCAACGCAGGGCTTCTTCTAAATAGGGTTTTGCACCTAATGCGGTTGAAGCTAAAGTTCGAGGAGCGCTAATTCGGTCAGGAGGCAAATGAGCATACCCCGTTGGAATTGACACCGTAAAGCAACTGCCTGCTCCTAGAAGACTGGTAACATAGACTGTTCCACCATGCATTTGCACCAATTCCTGTACCAGTGACAATCCAATTCCTGACCCTTCAAAAGTTCGTCCTTGCGCCCCTTTGACGCGGTGGAATCGTTTAAAAAGGTGGGGAATTTCTTCTACGGGGATACCGATGCCTGTATCTTGGACTGCAAACTCAATATGGTCATTTGCCCACTGCAAGCTGACCGCGATTTTTCCAGCCATCGTGAACTTGAATGCATTTGAGAGCAGGTTCAGAACAATCTTTTCCCACATCTCCCGATCTACATATACTGGTGCTGGCAGGGAAGGACAGTTGACTGATAATTGCATCCCTGCGCGTTCTACTGCTGAACGAAATACACTAGCTAGTTCTGCGGTGAAAGTGGCAAGATCGGTGGGTTCATAAGAGGCTTGAACTCTTCCGGCTTCAATGCGCGAGAAATCTAGCAGGCTGTTGACCAGTTTTAACAGGCGGATTCCATTACGTTGCACCATTTCTAACTGCTCTCGTTCTTTGGCTGGAAGCAGAGTGGCACAATTGGCTAAGGTTTCTTCAAGTGGCCCCAACATCAGGGTAAGTGGGGTACGGAACTCGTGGCTGACGTTGCTGAAAAAGAGGGTTTTAGCGCGATCAATTTCTGCCAAGGCTTCAGCGCGTTTGCGTTCTTCCTCGTAAGCTTGGGCGTTAGCGATGCTGGCTGCAATTTGAGCCGCAACTAAATCGATGAATCCTTGATAATTGTCGTCGAATAGCCTGAAGGGGTTCAAACCAGCAATCAATATACCAGCTTTTCCCGTTTGACCGGATGGGGAAATTGGTACTGCGATCGCTTGATGGGGCGATCGCTGCCAAACACCACAAGGTAAGCTATTAAAAGACACTTCCAAATCAGCAATCAGGCTTGCCTGATGCGTTCTGATTACTTCCCCAAAGGGCCAAACACAATCAGAATCGAGAGCCACTACTTCGGGGACTGCTACGTGATTCCGATCTATACCACACGTTCCAGCCAGAAAAACTTCCTGCTTATCTGGGTCAACCAGATAAATCATTGCAAAAGGGAGGTCGTAAGGGTTGCTTTCTAGACAACTTGCACTCAGCATACAGGCTTCATCGAATGTCCGCGCGTCTGCCGTCCTCGCCGCTAGTTCGCGCAAAAGTGCCAACTGACGCTCACCGATAATCCGCTGCGTGTCGTCTGTGTTGGCGCAGATAATCCCACCTGTGTCGCCCTGGTCATTAGGAACAGGGCTATATGAAAAAGTGTAATAGGTTTCTTCTGGGTAGCCGTTGCGCTCCATAATTAGCAGCAGCGCTTCGTCGTAAGTGCCCTCATTCTTCAGCATCGCTGATTCGGCTCGAGGCCTAACCTGATCCCATATTTCCCGCCACACGTAGGAAGCTGGCTGTCCTAGCGCTTCTGGATGTTTGCCGCCAATAATAGCTTTGTAAGCGTCATTGTAAAGGTTAATCAGTTCCTCGCCCCACCAGACAAACATCGGTTGACGGGAAGTCAGCATAATCCGCGCGGCAGTCTTCAAACTCTGTGGCCACTGCTGTGTTGGGCCAAGAGAAGTTTTTGACCAATCTCGTTCTCGCATCCGCGCACCCATTTCACCCCCGCCGAGAAGGAAATTTACGTCGGCGTTGCTTGCTGACGTTGATTCGTTTTTCATTGATTCCTCTCGATTGGTCATGCGTTGCTTACAGTAGGGATTGGGGACTAGTACCGCAAGGCGGAATTAAAAATTAAAAATTAAAAATGAAGACAGCGTAAGGGTTTTGTTGATTGGGAATGGGTGGTTTATTTCCGCCGTGCTGTACTAGGAAGATTTAGATGGGTATTCAGATCCCAACCAAATGTTACTCATATTTTCTTGCCCAGTCCCCAGTCCCCAGTACTCAGTTCCCAATCCCCAGCACCCCCTTTATATCATCGATCTTACGGGGCTACTAATTCCCATGCAGAACTCACAAAGCCTACTCCTCTTCTCGGAAGTATGTTTTCTTAAGAATTTGACCACGTTCACCTAACTCATTGAGTAGGCTACTAATTCGCTGTATTGCTAAAGGAGAAGGTGTTACATGTCCATTTTCCCAACGGTTAATTGTTGGGAAAGTCACACCAAACTCGGCAGCAAATTTTTCTTGAGACAGATTGAACTCTTGTCGCAGGGCACGAACTAGTTTGCCAATATTAGGTTGCTTCGCTGCAAGTAGGCTTCTACTTTGAGACATATAGATCAAAATTTATAAAGCACTATACATTTTCAATTTCTACGACAGAGTGTTCTTTTACGTCTATTGCTCCTGAGATAGAAATTTCCATCTCAAGTCAGAGCATCATAATAATCATAAATTTAATTTATCATTTTGAGAAAAAAGACTATTTGATTTTATTTTCAAAGTCGTCTTATCCTGAAATCAGTAAAGGTTTGAACTTTGAGCAAATACAAACTTGGCTGGCGATTAATACAACTAAAGGCTAAGTAATTGACTCCCCAAATCTCTAGTACGATCAAACTTAGGTAAAAAAGAGGTGCAACATGAATTCTGCCAAATTTCCCAAAGAAGTTTTAGTGTATCTACCTTTCAACTTAAAAAAAACAAAGGAGGACAATAGTTAAATGTTAGAGCAGCAGATTGATTGCCCTACCAGACCAAAGACAAGTGCAATGATCATGAAAATTTTCCAAATCACTCTAGTGGTCTTAGTACTTTTAATCAACTTAGCAATTGCTTTCCCCTCTTGGGCAGAAAGTACGTCTTTTTTAACTAGCAATCCTAACTCCTTTGAAGTTGGGCAAAAAGTCATTTGGCTTTATAAACCTCGCACGGATTCTAGCGATGTCCAAAGAATTCCTGCCGAAGTAGTTAAGTTAAGTTCCAAGCAAGTGCAAATTAAGGTGTACAAACACAACAACGAATTTGTCAATCGTTGGGTGAATCCAAACAAACTTGAGAATTCGCAAAAAGTTAAAGAATCTGTACTCTAAAACTTCACCAGATGAAAGTAAATTTACTGCTAGTCATTTTATTTTTTGTAAATCAAAAAAACTGAACCTATCGGCCCAAAGTTTTCTACATAAGTTTTCTGGTTATAATATAATCCTGGAGACATACCCCCATCAAATAAAATCCCTTCTTGAATCTTACCTAAACAGTTATTGCTAGCAATACCTTCTAGAACATTATCAAACATATCTGGGAATAACTCTTGATTAACTTGAGATAATTCAATCTCTGAATTACCTTTCAAGTCATTAACTAATAAGATTACATAGCCTTGATTTGTAATAGCTGCCAAAGAGCGATTAGTTGCATTTTTACAGGCAAATTCTCCCAAGTCTTGACAAATATCTTTAAATTTACCCTGACGATAGAATCTACCATTTCCACCCACTAAATTGTAATTGAGAATATCGCTTTTTCTTCTGCCAGCTTGGATAGTAGCCTGTCGCTGCTGAGGTCTACCTCCTGATATCCCAAAGGAAGAACGTTTATTTTTAAATGCTCCTGAATACTCTACGCCACGAGAAACGTTTAAGCCTTGTGGTTTATTCTCAGTATCTATATAGTCGGCATTAATTGCGGCAATGGGTAGTTGTCCGTTCAATTTGGCATTTTCATCGCCAATGAGTTCACGAAACTGTTTTGGCACATATTCTTTACGCAGTTTTCCCTTCGCATCTTTGGCGTAGAGTTTATGAGATAGACCAACATTAACTTTGAAATCTAATTCTGCTGATTTGGGATTAAAAATAATTACATTGTTAATACCTTTAGGATTTTTTTTACCTTGATTATTGGTTTTAAAAAAATCAATACTGAACTTAGCATCTTTGCCAGGGCAAGTTTTAGATACTTTTGGGGCTGAATTTGCTTCAAGCTCTTGACAACCTGATAATAAACTCGCTGCAATGATCAAGCTAAATACCAAAAATAATTTTTTTGTATACATAATAATGCAAAAAACCGCTACAGAATTACTATAGCGGGGAATAATTTAAAATGTAAGGATTCAGAAGTCAGGAGTCAGAATCCAGAATGATTAGAAAATCAAGGGTGCTATAGCTTCTTAATTTTATTCAAATTATTAAGCTTGAGTCTCAAAGTCTTCTTAATTCTGATTTCTGGATTCTGGATTCTGAATTCTTGCTTTACAATTTCAGTCTGGAGTTAATCTAACAACCAAAACTTAAGAGAACCATTCTAAAACAGCTTCTTCTTTGGTGTTAGTATTCCGAGATGGTGTCTCACGATTAAATTTCATTTGAATTGACCGGGTTTGCTCACCATCAGCAGCTACAGCCAAAATCGGGTAGTCGATTAAACCATCCTGGAAGGACATCTGGAAGCGGAATGTTCCATCTGGATTTAGCTTAATTGGACGGCCGCCAATGGTTACGGTAGCATCGGGTTCGGTTGCACCGTAGACAATCAATTCAGCATCGGCAATTAACCAGAACTGGCGCGGACGCATTGGTACGGCAGAAGCCGAGAAGCCAACACCTGACATTCCTGCACCGGAAGCGGTTAAACCAGACACGGTGGGAGCTGCCCACATACCTACACCAGAGGGGAAAACGTAGGAACTAAGGGATTGCACTCCACCTGGTACTTGGTGCTGGGAACCAAAGATAGAACCAGCAACCCGTAGCGCTTCGGCAGATTCCGCTAAACCAAAGATTTGGTCGTAGATGGGGTTGCCGTTGCCATTCACAACAGCATTGCCATTGGCGGTAGCTGCAACCTTCTTGGCAGGGGGAACTAGTTCGTATTGAGTCTTACCACGTAAATCTTCTTCAAAGTTGACGGTGATGAAGACATCTTCTATCCAGTCAGAAGGATAGACGGGAGGAATGTGTACTCTCGTAGAACGAGCTAGCACTAACCAGCGACCATCAGCAGCACGATAGCCGATATCGATCACATAATCGCGATCGCTAACTGGAACTGGTATATACCATTCTCTGGCTAGTTCATCAGCAGGATATTCTTGAATGCTGTGGGGGCTTTGGTATTCGATATCGATGTCGGTGACATCATAAATCCGGAGCGCGAGTTGTTGTCCTCCTTGCCTACGCAGTTCCTCTTTGTGTTCATTGGGAACATCCCAGTAAGTGTAAGCCCACTGAGGATCGCGCGGTAAGAGTACAATCCGGCTGTCACCATATCCAGAAGGCAAATCTGCGAGTCCTTCATCAACATCAGCTAGAGATCCACCAGTACGATCTTCCTGACCTAATTCAAACTTTGCAGCTTCCACGGTTTCTTGTGCCTCCAATGAACGAGATGGACTGAGCAAATTTCTGTTGCGCTGTACTTCTTGTATTGATGCCAGCAGTTGCGATTTACGCATTCGGCTATAGCGAGAGATACTACATTCGCTAGCAACTTTGCGTAGTTGGCGTAAGGTCATCTCCTCTAGTGGCGGGCGTTCTTTTGCCATTAATTTGGCCTCCAGTAGTTTAAGCGGTAAATGATTTCCCCTGGTTAAAGAATGCTATGTAAAATCTCATCCATTCCAGATGAATTTCTTATCCTGACTCCTGGTTTTGCCCAGTTTTTAAGTTTTTTAATCTGTTTTTAAATTGAGGTTGTTTCCTTTCAATTCCTCAGTTATGCCAAAATTAGCATTTCTTTGGGATCGGAGGATTTCTTTTTGTTAAGTCAATATTAACCACTAAGCATATCTAGGGATCAAGGGGGAACAAGTAGGTTTTTCGCCTGGTTCACGGATTTATAAGCCCTTCCGGGATCGAGTTGTTATGTTTTCATGACATTTGTCGCTAGATATGATGTTGAGCAATGATAAAAATGTCATACTTTCATGACAATCTATTGTGGGTTCGCCAAAAACCGCAATTTACCCACTCAGAACTCAGAACTCAGCACTCTTCATTCAAATGGATTGGACATAGAGCATGGGGGACTGAGGGGTTAAGATAATTAGGAAAATGACGAGTGCTGAGTTAAAAGCACTAAAGTTTGACCAAATTAAAGAAGGGCGATCGCTGCCAGCATAGACTCAAATGAATAACCTGATTCTGGTTGTAGACGACGACAATTTCATGCGAATGCATCTGAATGAGCTACTGACAGAAGCAGGGTATCAGGTGGTAGAAGCGAGTAATGGTTTAGAGGCGATCGCTACCTATACTCGCCTCCACCCAGATATAGTTCTTTTGGATGCCCTCATGCCAGTGATGGATGGGTTTAGTTGCTGCACTCAACTGCAAGCACTCCCTGATGGCAAAGACACACCAGTGTTAATGATTAGCGCTTTTTCTGATCAGGCATCTGTAGAGAAAGCTTTTGCTGTGGGTGCAACTGATTTTATAATCAAGCCGATTCAATGGCCAATATTACGTCAAAGATTGCGCCGTCTTCTAGAAGCTAGTCGGGCTGTGGAGGAATTACGACAGCAAACTGCACAGGCGCAATTGCGGGAAGCACAATTTGGCATGGCATTAGATGCGGTTCGCATGGGCATCTGGAACTGGGATCTGCTGACGAACAAAATTACTTGGTCAGATAATCTCGAAGCGCTTTTTGGCTTAGAAAAAGGAACTTTCAACTACACCTATGAAGCTTTCATCAGTTGCATTCATCCGCACGATCGCGATTTCGTCAGGCGATCGCATCAGCAAGCTATTCAGAATCGAGCCAAACATAACATCGAATTTCGAGTTGTTTTAGCCGATGGGAGAATTCGCTTTTTAGAAAGCAAAGGAGTTGTCTTTGGGGATGCGTCTGGGGTAGCTGTGCAAATGTCTGGGGTATACATGGACATCACCAAGCGCAAGCAAGCTGAGGAGGCGCTAGAAGTTCATGCTAAACAGCAAGCAATGGTGGCAGAACTAAGTCAAATGGCCTTAGCTAGTACAGACTTGACTACACTAATGAACTCATGTGTGACAATGGTCGCCCAATGTCTCAAAGTTCAGTCTTGCAAAATTTTGGAACTATTACCAGACGATCATAAATTGCTGCTACGCGCTGGAGTAGGTTGGCAACCTGGACTGGTAGGAAAGGCCACCGTTAGCGCCGGAAGCAATTCTCAAGCTGGTTACACCCTGCTTTCCCAGGAACCGGTAATTGTTGATGACCTCAGCGCCGAAACACGATTTAATGGGCCACCTCTGTTACATGACCATCAAGTGGTGAGCGGCATTAGTGTAGTGATTCATGGCAAAGAGCGTCCTTTTGGTGTCTTCGGGGCACACACAACCAGACACCACACTTTTACCAAAGATGATGTTTCTTTTCTCCAAGCGGTTGCCAACGTTCTGGCGACAGCCATTGAGCGCCAACGGGTGGAAGACGCACTTAGAGAAAGCGAAGAACGCTGTCAGTTAGCTGTGCAGGGCAATAATGATGGGATTTGGGACTGGAACGTTAAAAATAATCAAGTATTTTTCTCAACTCGCTGGAAAGAAATGCTTGGTTACGCAGAAGATGAGATTTCCAATCATTTTGATGAATGGGCAACACGAGTGCATCCCGATGATATTGGATTTGTCAGACAAGCGATCGCTGATCACTTTGCCAAAATTACCCCATTTTTTATCAGCGAACATCGAGTCCGGTGTAAGGATGACACTTACAAATGGGTTTTGGATCGCGGTCAGGCAGTATGGGATAAAGATGGTAATGTAGTGCGGATGACAAGTTGCCATGCAGATATCACTGAACGCAAACAGGCAGAAGAACAACTGCGTCAGAGTGAAGAACGTTTCCAAATAGTTGCTCGTGCTAGCAATGATCTTTTATGGGATTGGGATTTGCTGACTAATGAGGTGTGGTGGAATCAAGCTTTACAAACACTCTTTGGTTACTCAGTAGAGCAAATAACATTGAATGCTGATTGGTGGTATGAACACATACATCCAGATGACAGGCAGAGAATCGCCTCAGAAACGATGGCACTGATAGATAGCGGTAGAACATTATGGTTAAATGAATACCGCTTTCGTCGCGGCAATGGTTCTTATGCCTATGTTTTTGATCGCGGCTATGTGATTCACGATAAGACCGGCAAGCCAGTGCGAATGATTGGGGCGATGATGGATATGAGCGAACGGCAAGCTGCACAACGCGATCGCAACCGAGCACAAGCAGAATTAGAACGCCAAAATATGCGATCGCAATTGTTCGCTAATATTACCCTAAAAATTCGCCAGTCTTTACAAATCGATGAAATTCTTCAAACCAGCGTCATAGAGGTGCAAAAGCTACTGCTTGCCGACCGTGTTTTAATCCTGCGCCTACAGCCAGACGGTTCTTTTATGGCGGTGCAAGAGGCAGTAGTTCCGGGTTTACCTGTTATTCTGGGGCAACAAATTATCGACCCTTGCTTTCGCGACGATTACATCGAACAGTACCGTCAAGGGCAAATTAGTTCGATTAACGACATCAAGGAAGCTAATATCAAACCTTGCCACGTCGAATTTCTCCAACAATTCGCCGTTCAAGCCAACCTTGTAGTCCCGATTTTCCTCAAAAATCAACTGTGGGGGCTGTTAATTGCCCATCAATGCGCCCATCCCCGCCAGTGGACTGACTGGGAAATTCAACTTTTACAACAGCTGGCAGATCAAATAGCCATTGCCTCAACTCAGAGCCTAATCCTAGAACAAGAAACTCGGCAGCGGCAAGAACTCGCCCGTTCCAATAAAGAACTGCAACAATTTGCATTTGTCGCCTCCCACGATTTGCAAGAGCCACTACGTAAGATTACAACCTTTGGCGATCGGCTTAAAACCACCTGTGGCGATACATTAACCGAACAGGGACGTGATTACTTAGAACGAATGCAGAATGCTGCCAACAGAATGCAGACATTGATTGAAGACTTATTGACACTTTCACGAGTTACTACCAGGGCACAGCCTTTTGTATCAGTAAATCTGGCAAAAATTGCCCAAGAGGTATTGTGTGATTTAGAAGTGTATATCCAGCAAACTGGCGCAAGTGTAGAAATAGCAGAGTTACCCACCATTAAAGCTGATCCTTTGCAGATGCGCCAATTGCTGCAAAATCTGCTTGGTAACGCCCTCAAATTCCACCGCCCCCAGACACCACCTGTAATCAAAATCTATGGTATTGTTTTAAACAATCAAGCAGATAACACATCCGCTAATTCTGAACTCTGTCAAATCATCGTAGAAGATAATGGTATTGGTTTTGAAGAAAAATATCTCGATCGGATTTTCAATGTTTTTCAACGTTTGCATAGTAGCATTGAATACGAAGGTACTGGCATAGGTTTAGCGATCTGTCGGAAAATTGCCGAGCGTCATCATGGAAATATCACAGCCCAAAGCAAACTTGGGCAAGGAGCAAAGTTTATAATCACATTGTCAATTAATTCCCATTCTTGATTTTTATTCCTGGAGAGGGATTAATACTAGATCCCAAAATTAGCTTAATTGTACAATTGCACCCTGTAATTTGTAGGAATCATGCATTGTACAAATCAACCATCATGTTAATTATTAATACAATTCGATAATTTCAGGCTATTGGTGACTACCACGGCAGTTTGTAATTAGATATCGCTTGCTAATAGCAAAAAAAATGGCAACAAAATAAACCTTTTATATCTAAACATATAGATTGCATATTTGACTATTTTTGTCAACGTAAGAGTTGCCATCTGTGCCAAGTTAATAACTTGATTCATACTAATAAACCAATGCAAAGGAGACGATGCATAGTGAACGGTCGAAAAGCAAACCTGACAATCTTAATGGCTGATGATGATAAAGATGACGGCATCTTAGTTCGTGAAGCGTTGGCAGAAAGTCAATTGCCAATTGAACTGTACATCGTGAGTAATGGTGAAGAGTTGATGGATTATCTCTACCATCGTGGTCAATATGTTGAGAACAGCAGTTCACCGTATCCGGGTTTGATTTTATTAGATTTGAATATGCCGAGAATTGACGGTATTGAGGCACTCAAAGAGATAAAAACTGACCCACAGCTGCGGCGAATTCCAGTTGTAATCCTGTCAACATCACGAAGAGAAGAAGATATATATAATACTTACGATTTGGGCGCTAATTCTTTCATCATTAAGCCAGTGGCTTTTGCCTCATTAGTTGAAGTTATGAAGACTCTAGTCAAATACTGGTTTGAAATTGTGAAACTGCCACTAGAAGCAGTGGGAGACAAACATGGACAACAGCCCTATCAAAGTTCTGTTCATTGATGATGACGAAGACGACTATATTTTGACTCGTTATTGGTTCAATGAATTTCAGGTAGCAAACTGCGAGCTGGAATGGGTTAATAATTATGAAGCAGCAAGAAATGCGATCGCTCGCCACCAACATGACATTTATCTTGTAGACTACCGTTTGGGCCCCCATAATGGACTGGAACTTTTGCGCGAAGCAATTGCCAACGGCTGTTGTTCTCCAATAATTTTGCTAACTGGTCAAGGCGACTGGGAAATAGATATCGAAGCGATGAAAGCTGGAGCCGCAGATTATCTTGAAAAAAGCCAGTTGACAGCACCGTTGTTAGAGCGTTCTATCCGCTACGCCATTGAGCGCAAACAAACAGAACAGAAAATCCGCGAACAAGCTGCTCTACTAGATGTTGCCACCGATGCAATTTTTGTGTGTGATTTAGACGATAAAATTTTATTTTGGAACAAAGCTGCTGAGAGTCTGTACGGTTGGAAAAAAGAAGAAGCTATCAATAAAAAGACACAAGTTCTCTGGCATGAAAAAAATCTGTCTCAAGTTCAAGAAGCACTCAGTATTCTGATGAAAAATGGGTCTTGGGAGGGTGAATTACAGCAAAAAACAAAGTTGGGTAAAGAAATTATTGTTGAAAGCCGTTGGACACTAGTGCATGAATTCGGCAAAAAAGCACAATCTTTTCTCGTTGTTAACACAGATATTACACAAAAAAAACAACTCGAAGCGCAATTCCTCCGCGCCCAGCGATTGGAAAGCATTGGTACTTTAGCCAGTGGTATCGCCCACGATCTAAATAATGTTCTTGCTCCCATTTTGATGACAGCCCAACTATTGGAGGCACAACTTCATGATGAGCGTTCTCGGCGACTGCTGCCAATATTGATCACAAACGCTAAACGTGGGGCAAATTTAGTCAAACAAGTATTATCTTTTACACGTGGGCTGGAAGGCGATCGCACAATTTTACAATTAAGACATTTAATAATAGAAATCCAGCACATTATCAAAGAAACTTTTCCCAAATCCATTGAGGTTTCTACTCATATTCCGCAAAATCTTTGGACTGTATCCGGCGATGCCACCCAACTGCACCAAGTACTAATGAATTTGTGTGTCAATGCTCGTGATGCTATGCCCAATGGTGGTAATTTGAAAATATTGGCGGAAAATCTCTTAATTGATGAAAATTACGCCAAGATGCATATAGATGCGAAAGTCGGTCATCACATTGTAATTACTATTAGTGATGGGGGAATTGGGATTCAAAGAGAAATATTAGATCGGATATTTGAGCCATTTTTTACTACCAAAGAACTCGGCAAAGGTACTGGTCTTGGTCTTTCTACAGTACTTGGCATTATTAAAAGCCACGGCGGGTTTATCGACGTATACAGCGAACAAGGAAAAGGCAGTCAATTTAAGGTGTATTTGCCAGCACAAGATGCGAGAGAAACTATAGAAGAACAAGAACAGGGATTACCTCCAGGCCAAGGAGAATTAATTTTAGTTGTAGATGACGAAGCTGCTATTCGAGATGTGACAAAAACATCTCTAGAAAGCCATAACTACAAAGCAATCACAGCTAGTGATGGCATTGAAGCCATAGCCTTATATGCAGAACATCAAGATGAAATATCTCTTGTATTAACTGATATGGTCATGCCATCTATGGATGGCATAACTACTATCCGTACCCTGCGAAAAATTAATCCAGATGTCAAAATTATTGCTGTCAGTGGACTTAGTTCCTCTGATAAAGTTAACACAGCTTATGACATGGGTATCAAAGCCTTTTTATGCAAACCCTATACAGCTAGCCAATTATTGCAAACTATTAGCACAGTCAAGAAGAGTTAGAGATTGGGCATTGGGCATTGGGCATTGGGCATTGGGAATTGGGAATTGGGAATTACTAATTTATTTGTCAAACTTGAGAGTTATAATTTTAGTAACTCCTAACTCTTAACTCTTCACTTTTAATATTTAATCCCCCATGACGAAGGATGAAGTCTTAGCGGCTAATGCAGCTTTTTATCGAGCTTTTGAAAGAAAAGATATTGAGATAATGAGTGCAGTATGGTCACAAGGAACTGGTAGTTTTTGTATTCATCCTGGAAGTAATATACTGCGAGGTTGGAAGGAGATTCGCATCTCTTGGGAGCAGATATTTAAAAATACCGCTTATATAGAAATAAACACAGATATAATTGCTACAGAGATAACTGATAATATCGCTTATGTTGTGCTGAGAGAAAATGTGTTCCAAGTCGTAGGTGGTAGAAGACTTGAAGCACAATCAACAGCTACAAATATATTTCAGTTTCTTGGTGGTAAGTGGTATTTAATTCATCATCATGGCAGTCCAATTTTGCGATGAGGTTTGGGGAACTGGGGACTGGGGACTGGGGACTAGCTCAGAGTTTTGTAATACCCAATGCCCAATGCCCAATGCCCAATGCCCAATGCCCAATGCCCAATGCCCAATGCCCAATGACAAATGACTAATGACTAATGACTAATGACTAATCAATTCAACTGCATCTCGTCCATCGCAATTTTGTAAGTAAACTTTGACAATTTCTTCTTTAGCGGTAGGCAACTTTTTGCCAATAAAATCTGGGTGAATTGGTAATTCTCGATGTCCCCTGTCTACCAATACAGCTAAACGAATCACTTCTGGTCTACCGTAATCGTTGACTGCGTTCAAAGCAGCGCGAATTGTCCGTCCTTTGAAAATCACATCATCCACTAGTACAACCGTTTTTCCCGTAAGGTCAAAAGGAATTTCGCTTTTCGTTGGAGTCCGCAATCCAATTTTGTCGAGGTCATCTCGATAAAATGTAATGTCTAAAGCGCCGACTGACACAGCAACACCTTCCAGTGTCTCTATTTGACGCGCCAACAATTCGGCTAATAACGCACCCCTGGTATAAATACCAAGAAGTACCAGTTGAGACAAATCACGCGTCCTTTCCACAATTTGAGAGGCCAAGCGAGTCAAGGTACGACGGATTTCTTCTGATGAGAGAATTTCAACTACTTTGGCAGACATAGCGAGTGATAAGTTAGGAGTGATGAGTCAAGGGTTAGAAGTTTTTATTCTTAACTCCTAACTTTATATTTATCATTACTTATTTGGGAGTATTAAGAATATAGCGATCGCTATCCCTAACCATAGCAAAAAACAATATCGAGTCAGCTGCAAAGCATTCTGAATAGAAGTTGCAGTTATGGGATAAATAGCATCTCCTAGCAGTGGTTTGTACTTAGCTACCCCACGATACCAATTTGTACCGCCCATCTGCACTCCCAAAAAAGCCGCATAGGCGCACTCACTCCAGCCAGAATTGGGACTAGGATCGTTAATTGCATCCCGACGACAAATTCGCCAAACATGCATTGGTTTACCCGATAACAACGCCAGAGTCATGACTGTTAACCGACAAGGTAGCCAAGTCAAATAATCTTCTAATCGCGCACAGAACCATCCAAAATAAGTATAGGGTGCTTCTCGGTAGCCCACCATTGAATCAAGGGTACTGCTAGCTTTATATGCTAAAACCAAGGGCGTTGGCCCTACAACTGGTATAAAAACACCAATAATTGCATAAAAAAGCGGAGCCATTACCCCATCGGTGGTATTTTCAGCAACGGTTTCTAAAACTGCTCGTAAAATTTCTGCTTGCGAGAGGTTTTGAGTATCTCGACCAACATAATTACTTAAAATCTTCCGAGCCTTCTCCAAATCTCCTGCTGTTAAAGGTTGTAAAACAGCCTCCGCTGCTGCTCGTAAACTTCTACCAGCAAAACAACTAGCTAAAAGAATGCTATTTATTGCAATTCCCAACAATGGATGAACCCATGTGGCACTTTGAATAATCAAAAAGCCAACAAGACCGCTACCAATTATTAGGATAATACCTAGTACAATTCCAGCTAGGCGTTGTGTTAGAGAATTTTGACACAATTGGAGAAAAAATTTGGTCAGGCGAGAAATTACCCACCCCATAACTTGCACTGGATGAGGCCAATCCCAAGGATCACCAATTAAATAATCTAAAAGTGCAGCAATAATTAAAACAACAGCGGATGTCATTTGTTCTTTGTCATTTGTTCTTTGTGAAAACCAATGCTCAACACCCAATGACCAATGACTAAACCACAAAACTAGCTTCTTCTCCAAGGGAAGCTTGCCAGCTACGAGCATCGTAATAAAGGTCTGCGAGGGTAATACTGTACAAAGCTTCTTTGAGCTTTTGGTTGAGTCTCTGCCAGAGGCTAAATGTTACCCAATCTTCCGCTTGTGTTGGTGCTGGGGTGTGATGGGGTAAATGGCTAGTCTCGCCAACTGCTTCTAAAATTTGCCCTATAGATATTTGTATAGGCTCTCTTGCCAATTGATACCCGCCGATGCTACCACGAATTGATTTCACTAACCCAGCACGACGCATTTCTATTAGTAGTTTTTCAAGGTAAGGAGCTGGGATATCTTGGCGTTTTGCGATCGCTCTCACAGATACAGGGCCATATTTTGGCTGTAAACTCAAATCTAGCAACGCCTTTACACTATAGTGTCCTCTGGTAGTTAGTTTCATTTTGGCAAGCTTTGTTGTTTGTCCTTTATCATTTGTCATTTGTAAATAACCAATGACCAATGACCAATAACTAAGGATCAGTTTTGCTTATCATTCTGTGACTCAGTTATCATCCTCAACAACTAGACAACCTTTTGAGCGTTAGTTTAGAAAACTTCAAACTTGTATAGTCTAGCAGTAATTCACAAACTATATATAGTTATCAGCATTGCCAGCATTCTATAAATTAGATTGTCTTGGCAATATTGGTAATGGCATAACAATTGTGCATCTGAGTGTAATATACTTGGCTAGGTTGAGATAAAAACTAAAGGATTATGTTCCTATTAGCTCAACGTCAGCTAAAATAAAATCGATTCAAACACTTCAAACATTCATTTTCGACCTAAGTTGATGCCTAAACAGAAAAAAATTGAACCCCTACTCGGTGAAGAACTGCTCAGAAAAGTCAAAGAGCTAGAGAACGAGAGCAAGGAAGATAAAGCCAAAAAATGCGGCTACTATACCGTTACCAAAAATGGTATAGAGCGCGTCAATATGATGAAGTTCTTAAATGCCCTAATTGATGCCGAAGGCATTCAGTTGGACAGTACACCCAGTGCTAATGGGCGTGGTGGACGTAGTGCTAGCTATAGAATTAGTGTGCAATCGAATGGTAACTTACTTATAGGTTCAGCTTATACAAAACAGATGAATCTGAAACCAGGAGATGAGTTTCTGATCACTTTAGGCAAAAAGCACATTCGTCTGAGACAGGTAGATCCAGAAGATCGGGAAGAAGATGAAGCCATAGAAGCCACAGCTTAATAAATAGTCATTAGTCAATTGTCATTTGTCCTTTGTGAAAACTAATGACTAATGACTAATGACTAATGACTAATGACCAATGACTATATCTGTAGTGGGTAAAACTGGTAAATAGTGGCGAAGTGCCTTGCGCGTTACTGCTAAATTGCAGGTTAATGCAATTTGCTCTCTTTCTAGTAAACCCAAAATGCGATCGGGTTTTTCTCGTGCTACTACTGGTAATTGATGCAAACCCCGAAGACTCATCCTGTCTAAAGCTTCAGATAATAGTTCATCCTGCCATGCATAGAGAATTTCAGTAGTACAAATGTCTATGAGAGTTTGACTGGATAAATTATCTGGAATTTCAGTTAGAGAATTTGGGTATGTTTGCCAAAAATTAAGGGCACGATTAATATCTTCCAGAGAAAGTATACCAACTAATTGCTCTGCTTCATCTATTACTAAAGCACTGCGGACGCGATCGCGGGTCATTTCTACAGCTGCATCTAACACTCCAAGAGTTGCAGGTAACTTTTTTGGACAGGGATACATAGCATCTTCTACCAAAATTTGCTGCACAATTTCTGCTTGTTCATCTTTCAATGCCGAAAGACCAATTTGTTGGAGATTAGAGTTAGAGTTAAAAGTTGGTTTAATCCTTTCCACTAGCCAAACACTCAAACCCACAGCTGCCATCAATGGTAAAACAATACGATAGTCGCGGGTTAATTCAAACAGCATTAAAATAGCTGTTAACGGCGCTCTGACACTAGCAGCTAGTACTGCTGCCATTCCCACCATTGCGTAAGCTGGGGGAGCTGCCATTTGATCACAAATTGCTGGGAATGCTACAGCCAAAATTTTGGCGTAGGCTGAACCAAAAGAAGCACCTAAAAACATTGCTGGTGCAAACAACCCACCGATGAAACCACTACCCGTACTAATTGCAGTCATCAGTAGCTTTACTACCAACAGCACAACTAATAGGTAGAGTGGAAACTCAACATCCTGAAGCATTGCTTCTACAGTTTCATAACCGACACCCAGAATTTGCGGAAAGCGCAAAGCAACAGCGCCAATTATCACACCGCCAATGATTGGATGAATCGGCTGAGGAATTCGTCCCAAGAAGGCAAAACCTGGAACATTCCCAGCAAAGCAAGCTTTTGCTCCCCGAATTGATTGAGTATAAGCCAGAGAAACTAGGCTGGCCCCTAAACCCAATCCCAGGTAAAGGGGTAATTCCAAAGGACTGCGGACTTGGTAAACAGGTAAATCAAAAGCAGGTTGTGCCCCCAAACCAATTTGGGCAATTAATGCTGCTACCACCGCCGCTAGCAGCACCACACTCACCGCAGAAGTAGCGAAAGATGTAGCTCCCATCACCACCTCCAGGGCAAAAAATACTCCAGCAATGGGAGCATTAAATCCCGCAGCAAGTCCAGCCGCCGCCCCAGCACCCAACAGCAACCGCTGTCGTTCTTGAGATACATTGAGAATCACAGAGAACAACATCCCAAAATTGGCGCCAATTTCGACACTCGGCCCCTCTGGCCCCAAAGAAGCACCACTCCCCAAAGAAACAGATGCGGCCAGCATCTTTGTAACTGGTCTTAGTGGTCGCTTAATCTCTTTTCCTTGAGAAGCGGCGATGAGAGATGAAAGTCCAGGGCCAAAGTCTTGAGTGCGCCAGCGCATCAAGCCAACGATTAACCCGCCAAGGGTGGGAACGCAGGCTAGAGTCCAAGCACCCCAGACCCCAATTTGACCCATTAAATTTTCCAGCATCAGCTGGTGAATCAACTGGATTAAATAGTGAAAGGTGACTACACCCATACCAGTACCACCGCCAATCAGCATGGCTAAAAATAGCACTACGGTTTCTGGTGATGGTTGAAAACGATTAATTAGGTGAGCTAAACGCGCGGAAAGTGCAGGAAAGGCAGGTTGTTCCGTTACCTTCCTCAGTTGAGTGAGAGGCAAGAGAGTCATTGAGAGGCGGGGTAAATGTAAGAAAAAATTTAAATTTTTATCTGTTACTTCTCATTGTGAGCCATTCTTTAGCAACCAGACAAGTAGACTTTATTTGCTTGATTTACAAAGCTTTAGCAAAAAATTTCATTGTGCGAAATTTTTGTGGGGAGAATGGTTAAATGGGAGACAATTATTATTTAAGGGTCAACGATGCCTAGCTTGGGCGTAGCTGCGATTAGTGGGGTGCAAACGAGCGCCAACACTATTCTTTAATAGAGACAAGAGAGTTTTTGTTGGCTGGGTGGACGCACCCGTAAACATCAACTAGGAGTCATCCTTGCCTAAATCTAGCTATACTCGTGTTGCGACCATTGAGCCATCCTTGGTAGTAATACAATGTATGTATAGTTTATGCCTGATTTCAGATCATACATTGATTCCAATTGAATATAGCTATTGTTATAGAGCGAGTAAATGGACTAGGCGGACGAGGTAAATGAATATACACACCTTTGATAATCATTATGTTACTTGCCCAATTTGCCAAAGAAATGCTACGCCCAAACCAGTCAAAACGCGCATGGGCTTGTTTTGCTGTCCCTATTGCCAGGAGAGGCTAGTAGTTTGCCAGAGTGGTCATTATGTCCGCGATCCGTTTACTTGGAGACACTTGATGATGTCTTCGGCGCTACGAAAGCAAAGCCGACCTTTAGCGAGGATTATCAGAGATTTTGTCTTGCTCAAGCGTCCGATGGTAGCCTTGGCTGTAGGAAGTGCTATTTTCTTTAGTGCGATCGCCTTGACCCAAGAAAAGACAAGCTACGATCGCCAAATATTTCCCACAACAGAGAAAGTTAATGAACCAGGAAACAAATCTCAGTAAATGGATTAATTTGGTATAAATCAAATCTTACTTTGATTTTTGTAATATTATAAACTAAATACTTATGTGAAACCGTGTCTTATTGCCCCAAATAGGACACGGTTTTACATTCATTATTTATCAGAAAAATGGGT
>NZ_JAWJTF010000266.1:0-2890 GCF_048836525.1 Nostoc sp. CALU 546 | reverse complement strand
GGTACGACGGTTGGCAACAATCTATTTCATAGCTTTGAGGAATTTTCCATTCCTACAAATGGCATTGCACATTTTCAAAACCCCGCAAATATACAGAATATTATTAGCCGTGTTACAGGTCAATCTCAATCTATCATTGATGGATTAATCCGTACCAATGATACAGCGAACTTATTCTTAATAAACCCGAATGGAATTGTTTTTGGCTATAACGCTACTCTCAATGTTGGTGGCTCATTTATTGCGACTACAGCCAATAGAATTAAATTTGCTGATGACTCAGAATTTTTAGCTACACCAACGCAGATTAACCCTCTACTGACTATCAATGTGCCTGTGGGTTTAGGTTTTGGAGAAGTACCAGGAAAAATTATTAATCAAGCGATCGCATTAGATCCATCTGACAATCCTGTTGGTTTGCAAGTACCTTCAGCCAAAACCTTAGCACTGATTGGTGGCGAAGTAGCTTTAGATGAGGGTTTTTTAACAACACCAGGAGGAAGAATTGAGTTAGGCAGTGTCTCCAGTAACAGTTTTGTCAACCTTACACCTACAGATAAAGGTTGGGTTTTCGGTTATGAGGGTGTGCAAAATTTTCAAGACATCACCCTCTCTAAAGCAGCCTTTGTTGGTTCTAGCGATTTCCTTGGTGCTGATATTCAGATGCAGGGAAGAGGCATTACTATTACTGAAGGTAGTCAAGTGAGTTCTCAAGCTAGTTTTGATGGACAAGCAGCTAATTTCAATATCCGCGCTTCAGAACAATTAGAGTTAATTGGGACGACAGAAGATTTTTTCCCAACAGGTATTTTTAATCAAGTTAGTAGGGACGTTACAGGTGAAGGAAAGACTCTGACAATTGAAACTCCACGTTTAATTGTGCAAGGAGGGGCACAGGTTTCAACTGCTACCTATGGTACAGGTAGAGGTATAAATTTATCGGTCAAAGCTTTCGATTCTATTGAACTTACAGGGTATTCACCTTTTTTTAATAAAATCAGTGGATTATTTGCCACAGTAGCATCAGGAGCTACAGGTAATGGTGGAGTATTAACCATTGAGACTGCAAATCTGCTAGTTCAAGGAGGCGCACAGATTTCAGCAGCTACTTTTGCTGGAGGTAATGCTGGGGAATTGAGAGTTATAGCATCTGAGTCTATAACTGTTAACGGAAGAACCCCAGATGATTTAATCGGTAGTGGTTTATTTGCTCAAGTTGAAGAGGGTGCTACAGGAGATGGTGGCAATTTAATTATTAACACTCAAAAGTTAAATGTTTTGGGTGGGGCGCAGATTTCCACGTCAGCACGCAGTGGTGGAAAAGGGGGAGTTTTAACTATCAATGCTACTGATTCTATTTTAGTGAGTGGAACAGCTGCGATCGCGGATGATTCTAGCAGAAGTAACATTCTCGTTTCCGCTGAACCAGGAGCTACCCGCGATGCTGGAGAGTTAAACATTACCACTAATACCCTGACTGTTGAAAATGGAGCCAGAATCTCAGCAGACAACTTTGGTTCCGCTCAGGGAGGTATTGCCAATATAAACGTGAGACAATTGCTAATTCGCAATGGGGGGGAAGTCAGGGCTGGCTCATTTAGTGATGGTTCAGGCGGAACTTTGACTGTCAATGCTACCGAGTCTGTAGATGTGATTGGTACTGGAACCATTGGCGCTGAAGAAATACCCAGTACCTTATTTTCCGAAGCTCAAGGAAGCGGTAGAGCTGGAAGTTTATTTGTCAACACACCAATTTTGAATGTCCGTGAGGGAGGAGAAATCACCGTCAGCGCCACAGGTACAGGTGCAGCGGGGAACTTAACTGCAAATGCCAACACAATTCGCCTAAACCAAGGAAAACTCACCGCAGAAACCAATGCTGGTGAAGGTGCAAATATCAAATTAGAAAACGTAGAATTGTTATTCTTGCAAAATCAAAGTCTGATTTCTGCCCAAGCTTTCAATAATGCTAGTGGAGGTAACGTCACTATTGACGCACCTGACGGCTTTGTTATTGCTTCTTCCAATCAAAATAATGATATTGTCGCCAATGCTTTTCAAGGAAAAGGTGGCAATATTAACATTAATGCTCAGAGTATTTTTGGTCTAGCACAACGCCCATCAACACCGCTAAATAACACCAATGATATTGATGCTAGTTCTCAGTTTGGCTTAACAGGTACAGTCACAGTTAATACACCTGATGTAGACCCTAGTCGCGGTTTGGTACAATTACCTGACAATTTAACGGATGCGTCACAACAAATTGTCTCTAGTTGTAACCCCGGTAGTTCCGCTAGACGTAGTTCCTTCACCGTAACAGGACGGGGAGGAATTGCCCGCAGTCCGATAGAACCATTCCAAGGTGAAGTATCTACAGCACGATGGATAACATTAGATGCAATAAATACTGATCAAAATAGTAATGTGATTAATGAAATTCTGCCATCTTCCCCACCTAAAATAGTCGAGGCGCAAGGCTGGATTATCGATAAAAACGGTAATGTATCTCTAGTAGCTGAAGTCCCAAATATTAACCCTCGTGGTTTGTCTGTCTCTAGTAGTAGTTGTTTCTAAGTAAAATGGGAATTTTTCATGCGGCGAGACTCGATTTTTTACAAACTATTTCAACAATATCCCACTCTTTTATTTGAATTATTGACAAATCCGCCAACAAATGCAGCCACCTATCGATTTGATTCAGTAGCAGTCAAAGAACCCAAATTTGAAATTGACGGTGTATTTCTTCCACCGGAAAATGCAGGTGCAGGAGTTGTGTATTTCTGCGAAGTCCAATTTCAAAAAGATGAAAGGCTATATGAACGGGTATTGGCTGAGTCCTCACTGTATTTTTACCGCAATCGTGACAGATTTAGCGATTGGCAAGCAG
>NZ_JAWJTF010000101.1:0-35626 GCF_048836525.1 Nostoc sp. CALU 546 | reverse complement strand
GTTTCAATCCCTAATAACTCAAGTTGCTAGTTACATACCAAGAAAGATGACATAGGGGTATAAAAACAATAAAATCCCTCCAGACAGAAAATTAGGAGGGAAATATGTTAAATGAAATAGTTACTATCTATTCTGTCATAGATGACCTATTGAAGGCGATTGGACATGATGAGGATATTCGTCGTGAAATGAGTGATGCAGAAATTATCACCACGGCAATGATAGCGGCAATGTTTTTTGGTGGGAATCATAGCAAGGCTTGCAGCTATATGAAAGACCATAACTTGATACCAGGAATGTTAGAAAAATCACGATTTAATCGGCGATTACACAAGGTATCGATGTTGATGAACGATTTATTTCATCAAATGGGAACAGCACTAAAAGAAATTAGTGAAGATACGGAATATCTTTTAGACTCGTTCCCCGTACCAATATGTGATAATATTCGCATCTTTAATGCGAAGTTAATTCACTCGGAAGAATATCGGGGTTATATCGCATCCAAGAAACGTTATTTTTATGGAGTGAGAGTACAGTTATTGACTACCAAAACAGGTATTCCTGTCGAATTTGTGTTCATGCCAGCTAGCGCAACAGATATACGGGGATTGAGTGCTTTACCCTTGAATTTAATGCCTGGGAGTCAAGTTTACGCCGATTCTGCCTATCTTGATTACACTGTGGAAGATGACTTAATTGAAACTAGTCAAATCTCGATGCAGGTCATGCGAAAAAGTAACTCTAAACGCCAAGATGCACCGTGGAATCAATACATTAAACAGTCTATTCGTCATTACATTGAAACCGTGTTTAGCGGCATCACTCGTTTCTTCCAAAAATCGCTTCATGCCGTAACATTTGAGGGGTTTTTACTGAAGTTACAAGCTTTTATTTTTGCTTACACTCTGCAACAAGCTTTTATTGACTAAGTTGCAAATGTTACTCTCTATTAAACTACACTGAACATTCCTAATGGCATTTTTATAGTGGTTGGAGTTCGTACAACCCTTATTTACTGTGCCTACACTTTCCATCTCCTCTTTTGTATTCTATTACCCGCAACTTGGGTTAATAGGGATTTTGTTGAATTGCAATCACCTGAGGCTGTGCGCTTAAAAATTCAATCTGACCAGTTTCAATCCCTAATAGGGATTTTGTTGAATTGCAATAGCGGAAGCCGGAAAGCCAAGCTGTATTTAGTTTTCAAGGTACGGTTGCGCGAATTTAGAGCAATCATAGCATTAGAGAATTTCTTTGGGAAGAGTGTCGGGAAAAGTTGAAAGCTGAAACCCACTTTTTGTAAGCATTTCAGAAGTTGCGCGGATGATAGTTAGGAGATTAGCGGGGTGAAATGCTTGCTGGTGTTGAGATAGAAGCACTTTTTCGGGGCTGTGAAATTTGTACACCTACCCTTCCGCGCATTGAGATAAAAAAACTCTGTGAGAAACTACACAATAACCTAATGGTGATGGGGGGCGCGATCGCTGCCTTCAGAGCCAGAAATCACAGTCTTTATAGCCTCCCACATCACACGCGGCACTTCTAATGTTAGTCTTGAGACTCTTCAGAGATAGATTCTGATTCTGATTCGGTTTCAAGTTCTTCTGTTTTAACTTTAGCGGCTGGAGGTTTAACGGGTTTTGGGCCACGCGCTAGTGCAAGATTCACAGGCTGCCTGACTTCATCTTTATATGATGATTTTTTCCCTCCACCAGACGAGCGATCGCGGCTCGGTTTTGAGCTTTTGGGGTTGGATTCAATAGGGGTTACAGAATCCGAGTTTTCGGAATTCTTATCAGTACTTCCTTGAGACTGACGTTCCGATTTCTTAATAGGACGTTCTACCATTGTTTATTTTTGTAAACTTATCTGTATGGTACATCGGTTTGGTAACTGAGCATCTCAAATATACTAGGCGATTAGAAATCATGGCTACACAAACGAAGGATTCAAAGAATTTCAAACCCACCTCCGTGGGTTTTGTTCCTCGTTCCCAGTCTCCGACTGGGAATGCATTCATTGAGTCTCTGACTCAATATTTGACTAGAGGCAGAGCCTAGGGTGTTGACTCTGTACCCTTTAGCCCGTAAGACTTCATGCAAAAAATGTGTCGCCTGTTTTTGACCTAAACTGCCTGTTTCAGGCAGTTTAGGTCAAACAAAAAATAACACGAATAATTTTCCCAAAAATTCCCGAAAAATGCACAAAGTCAACAGCCTAGGCAGAGCCTCTAATCAGGCATTCCTATGCAGAGCATAGGAACGAGATAAACGAGAGAATAATGCGAAATTGATCTTTTTTTGACTTGTGTGTATACCGTAGCTTCCCGAAGCGGGAAGGGAGATAGAGATTAGAACTCTAGCATAAATATTTTATAGTGTGATTGAGAGTTATTTTTTATCTAAATTATAGCAATTAAAAATAGTAATATTTTACCAACTTGTCTTCAATAACTGTTCTTTGAGAGTACTAAAACACCTGAAATAATTAATTTGTTTATTCCATATTAACTATATGATAATAAGAGGAATACAATATTTTATCCAGCATTGAATAACCATTAAAACTTACTCAGGAAGATGAATTATGCCAGTACTTAATATCCTTCATTTAGTTGGGTCTGCACACAACGATTTTTACTGTGATTTATCACGCCTTTATGCCCAAGACTGTTTAGCAGCAATAACAGATAAATCACTTTATAACTTTCAAATTGCATACATCACACCTGATAGTCAGTGGCGATTTCCTGACTCCCTTAGTCGAGAAGATATTGCTCTCACTAAACCAATTCCTCTCTTTGATGCTATACAGTTTATAACAACGCAAAACATTGACATTATGTTACCACAAATGTTTTGTATTCCTGGAATGACTCAGTACCGCGCCCTATTCGATTTACTCAACATCCCTTATATAGGCAATACTCCCGATATCATGGCCATAGCGGCCCACAAAGCTAGAGCCAAAGCAATTGTCGAAGCCGCAAGGGTGAAAGTGCCTCGTGGAGAACTGCTCCGCCAAGGAGATATTCCAACAATTACACCTCCAGTAGTCATTAAACCTGTAAGTTCGGACAACTCTTTAGGAGTGACTTTAGTCAAAGAAGTTACTGAATATGATGCTGCTCTGAAAAAAGCATTTGAATATGCTTCGGAGGTCATCGTAGAAGAGTTTATTGAACTTGGTCGAGAAGTCAGATGCGGTATTCTTGCCAAAGACGGGGAACTAATAGGTTTACCCCTTGAAGAATATCTGGTAGACCCCCACGAAAAACCTATCCGCAACTATGTTGATAAACTTCAACAAACGGACGATGGCGATTTGTATTTTGCTGCTAAAGATAATATTAAGTCTTGGATTGTAGACCCTAGCGACCCAATTACCCAAAGGGTTCAAGAAGTAGCTAAGAAGTGTCATCAGGCTTTAGGTTGTCGCCACTACAGTTTATTTGATTTCCGCATCGACCCAAAGGGACAACCTTGGTTTTTAGAAGCCGGATTGTATTGTTCTTTTGCTCCCAAAAGCGTGATTTCTTCTATGGCGAAAGCAGCAGGAATTCCTCTAAATGATTTATTAATAACCGCTATCAATGAAACGTTGGGCAAGTAATACAACAGAGTTCATTGCTTAAAATCGGCTTGTTCGTAGTAAGGACTTTAGTCCTGGCTTTGGGGACTGAAGTCCCCACTACAAACTGTTTATTATGGTTAATTTGGCAAACATCATAATTACGAATTACGAATTACTTAGTCCCCGCCTAATTCCACAAGTTTACCGATATTGAAGTCAATTTTTACCCAGCCTTTGAGTTTTTGCAGATTTTGTAGCAAAAGTAAAGTAATCTGCCAATGATGCAAAGTTAAAAATGGTATTGGATCATCTATTTGATAAATAGCATCTGTGCCTCGTACTAACCTTTGAAACCAAGTTTGCAATTGTTTCCCAGAACGAATACCAGTTAGTCGCCAGATTTCATGATATATCCAGTAAGTAGGCTTGCTATCAGCTAAAGGTTCTAGGGGTGCAGCTAGGGGAGTTTTCCCAAAATAGGCTTCTGCAACACCTGGGTGATTGTAAAACATGGTAATCGCCGAATGGGTGCGGGGATTACATTCAATGGCATAGGCTGTACCATCTTCAGCTTGGATAAAGTCGAAAGAGACTTGTCCAGTCAATCCCAAACTTTTGACGAAATGTTGCACCCATTCCCGAATTTGGGGATTTTCGACATTTTCATAATTAATCTGAAACGCAGAAGAATCTGAGCAGCAATGCAACCTTAATTCACCATCCCGAACCGTGCTATGGGTGCATAATTCTTTCCCAGGAATAAACTCTTGCATAATCCAAGGTTTTTCTGGACTGATGGGTAAACTCTTGACAAAGGCTGCTGTCTCTTCTGGAGTGTCACAGGGAAGTTTGGTTAAATTTAAGCGGCGAACGGAGTCGTAAGAAATACTTTTTATAATATATTTGCGCGTTTCTTTACTAAAATCAAAGTTGATAACTTGTTCAGCATCGGTAATTTTAAAAGATTTGGGAACAGATAAACCAAGCGATCGCGCCTGATCAGTAAAGGCAAATTTATCATCCAGCATCTTGGTTATCTCAGCATCGAAGTGGAAAACCTCACAGTATGGAGACAGTGCAGGTTTTGCTAAAGAGTCGTAATAACTAGCCACAGGACTGCATACGGGTACATAAATGTCAACTTTTTCTTTTTTGACGATTTCCAATAGCGCCTGTATATAGCCTTCTGGGTCATCTTGTGGTGCTGGAACTGTATAAAAACGACTCACAGCATTTGAGAATCTATGCCCGGATAACCAGTATTTGTGACCTTCAACCAGAATAACTCTGTTTCCAGCCGCATGGAATGAGCGAGCAAGTTGCAATGCTTTGGTCATTTTGCCGCCACTGACTAAGATAGTCTGAGGATGGGCTGCTATGGCTGGTTTTTTTGTAAACGGAATGCTCCACAGCAGGGATAGCAATACTATTAAAGCGTTGATGGGTAAGGCTATTAGCAGCAATACTAGAGTTCCCAGAGTCTTGAATAGAGCTACTATTTTTATTCTTATACCCGTTGAGGGCGTTGTGGATTCAGGGAGTGATAAGGAGATTGATTGAGCCATAAGTTTTTCTTTGATGTGGAATGCGGCCTTTTGTAGGGGCGGACAGATATCAATACTTGTCGGTTAAGGGGAAAAGGGGAAGGGGGAAAGGGAAAGAAAAAACCTTTAACCCTTACCCTTTAACCTTTTCCCCAAACCAAATTCTGAGTTCAAAATGCTTAACCGAGTAGTATTGGGACAGATATCATTGGTGTCAACTTAAGCTTAAACGCTTATTCCACATACGTTTTACCCCCCTTAATCCCCCCTTGGAAAGGGGGGAAAAAGAAATCTAGTTCCCTCCCCTTTGCAAGGGGAGGGTTAGGGTGGGGTAACGCGGATCGTCATGGTCAGCAAGTGAACTTAGTATCACTTCTTGACAAGGGTTTCACGTTAAGTTGACACCAATGCACAGATATGCACCCCTACTGGATATTGCATCCAAATAAGAACCGCTATAAAGTCGCCTTTTTGTGATGCTTTGAATTGATAGCGCCTGTTACACCACGCGTCTAATCAGGGTTATACCATCTCGTATGGGTAACAGAACTTGCTCTACACGCGGATCTGCGGCGACAATGCGGTTGAATTTAGCGATCGCCTCACCATTAGCAGTACGCTGTTCGGATGGTAAGTAAACTTGTCCTTGCAACAACGTATTATCGACGCAGATTAACCCGTCGGGAGCCAGTAAGTGGCTATCCAAGATAATTTGGAAGTACTCTACATACTCCTTTTTATCGGCATCAATGAAGATCAGATCAAATGATTCTTTTTTAGCCGCTAACTTGTGCAGTGTCTCTAATGCAGGTGCTACTTCTACAACAATCTTGTCGCCGTGGGGAGACTCCTGAAAACAAGTTTGAGCAAATTCAGCCACATAAGAGTCTACTTCACAAGCAATGAGTCGTCCATCGTGTGGTAACGCTTCCGCCATCGCCAAAGCCGAATATCCTGTGAACATTCCCACTTCCAGGATGCTCTTGGCTTTGGTAATATGCACAAACATCTTTAGTGTTTGTCCTTCAAGATGTCCTGAGAGCATTTCCTGCTCTAGTTGACGCACCGTTTCACCATCACTAAAGCGTTTGCTCCAGTCTTCTTTGCTGGTTTTTTGTGCTAGTGCTGTCAATGCGGCCGATTCGGGAGTAGTGCAATCATCCAAATAGGGATCTAAACCTGCTGCTAATTGCAAACCTTGGCGCAGAGATGTCAATATCTCTAAAGGAATATTACTCTCTTCTGCTATTTCGAGAGTTTTCTGTAGCTGTGCTACGAGGATGCTGTGTGGCGTAATTGGTCTAGCGGTATCTCGTCCTAAAATACTGGTCATGTTTTCACACTCCCAATAGTTTGGATTCTTCTTGAGTTTCTATGTAAGCGTCAATCCCATCTCCACCACGAGGGTATTTAGCACACAAACGTTTGTGTTCAGCTAAGGCTACATCTAGTTCTTCACGGGTGAAATCGTTAACAAAGAAGCATTCACCAATGGGTTTTGGCATAGCTGCGCGTTGTTTACCGTCTCGCGTCAAGCTGATAGATTGGGTTGCATACCAGAGCAAATCGCTATCTAGTAAAGGATGATCAATGGATAAACCGATACGGCTCATCAAGCTTAAAATGCGATCGCGTTCTCCAGTTGTAATGTAACCACGTCTTGCTGCAATGGTTGCAGATAAAGCCATGTCTATATTCACAGCGTGACCGTGAAATAGCGGTACCATCGGAGCTAATTCTAAGGTAGGACTCCAAGTGTGACCGTAGGCGATGACGCGATCGAGGTCTAACTCATGCAAATTAGGAGTTTCCAACTCCAGCATAGTTTTAATTGCCTCGTAATTGAGTTTGTGTGCGATCGCTTTCAGTTCACTTGTGCCATTCACGTGTCCAAAGTGAGTACGCAGCAACTCTTCGCCATATTCATCCAGCAATTCAAAGACTTCAGAGTTTGCAACAACAGCAATTTTGATTAATTCTGCCATGCCATTACGAACTTGAGCCGTTGGTAATGTTTGCAAAAAGGAGAAATCGAGGATCACTTTCAAAGGAGCATGATATGCACCCAAACGATTTTTTAACTTGCGATGGTTGACTGCAACCTTAATCGCCACACCTGCATCAATTAAACCAATCAGTGTAGTAGGAATACGAATGTAGTTACTCTTGCGACGGTAAGAAGCACATGCAAACCCAGCTACATCAGTGATTAAACCACCACCCACAACTAACACCGGTTCCTTGCGGATTAAGCCAAAATCAGAAAAAGCATCAACAATTTTTTCAAAGGTTGCAAGGGTTTTAGTCGGTTCAGTAATGACAATAGGAACTACAGTCAGATCAATGCCATAGTGTTTAAAATATGACTTGATTTGCTTCCCGTATAGCCTATTGACATTGGCATCAATCACTGTCAAACAGCGGCCAAATTTCTCATAGCTGTCTGCAATTTCTCTGTTATTGATATCAAATGCACCGTTCACATAGACCAGACTAAACTCAATTTTTTCGTAACCTTCCACGCGAAATTCAGCTTCCGTTGCTTCAAAGGATGCTTGAACATTATTCATTGCTGTTGTCCTTAATACAAGTGAAAAAGTTGTGATATTCAGGCAATATTTCAGATTTACCTGATGTATGGCAATAACAAATGATGCTATTAGTTGCCTAAAATTTTAGGCATCCTAAAGCAAGCTTTCACTAGAAAAGCTGATTATTATTACCAGATGATGTTAATAAATAACACCATCACTTAGTTAAATTCTTTCAGCCAACCTTTTATAGGTTGCTTCAAAATTGGTCAAATTACCCCATCGAAAACTTATCGCTATAACGCTTAAGCTCTTTTGGGATTGTTGACATTAATTAAGCAAGTTAACCTTAATTTAGATTAACTCAGCATGAGTTTTCAGAAATTACCCTAAATGCAGATTAACTATAGGATAAAACCTACTATATCGAGACTATAGTGGCTTTCCGACCGTTCTACTTCGCAAAATTTCTAACAGAGAAAACCGCACAGATAGTTTACCTCCGGGCTTCCATTTGAGATTACAGCCTTCATTAACTTTCTGTTCGCTGTTTTTTAGCATTAGTCTTGAACCTTGTATCGCTACACTCTGTTTGACTCAGAATGACAGTGGACTTCTAGTTTGATTTAGTTAACTTTCTGTTCAGTATTTAATATACCAACGTCAGTAACTTTTGAAAACCAAGAATTTATTTATCAGAGTTACTAATCACACACATTAGTTTAACTCAATATGTGAACATTTTTATCTTTACAAATCTTAAAAAAGAGTTAAATTGGCTTTTTCCTTTAAAATCATGGGATTTCAGCTTCAATTTAAGAGATAATTTTCTTGCACATAACATAAAATGTGATGTATGTATTCTGCCAAAAGTATATTGAGTGAATATTTTTTAATACAAGAACTTGTTTCTATCGATGTAGCGCGTACCTCGGTAATGATGGATGATTAATATGGAGAAGTGTGTCTATTTATTCCAATACCCATGCAACAGTTATTTCCCGGAGAGGTATTCGCCAAAACTGCTGATTTTGATACTGGTATTCGCCAACTGTTACCCAAATACGATGAGATGTTGGAGGTAATTACCCGTTGTCTACCTTCCACAAGTCGGCGTATTTTAGAATTAGGTTGCGGTACTGGTGAACTTAGTCTCAAGATACTCAACCACTTTCCAGATGCCCAAGTAATTGCCTTAGATTATTCACCTCGAATGCTGCAATTTGCCCAAGATAAAATTACAGCAGTTGGGCATCAAAAACGTTGGACTGGCATACAAGCAGATTTTGGTGACTGGGCAAATAATCCAGAAAAATTGGATATTGGTAGCGAATTTGATGCTTGTGTCTCATCCTTGGCGATTCACCATCTCCAAGATGAAATGAAATTCAAGTTATTTGAGCGAATTGCTGCTAGCCTGACTCAAGACGGCTGTTTTTGGAATGCAGACCCCACTTTACCAGAATCACCAGCCTTAGCAGAAGCTTACAAGGCGGCACGAGAGGAATGGTCAGTTGAACAGGGAACTAGTTTAACAGAGATTCGCGACAAGCTTGGCACTAGCAGCACCCAAGGTTACTCCAGTCAAGATCAGCTAGCTACCCTGGATGCTCATTTACAAATGTTGAACAAAGCTGGATTTAAGACAGTTGCAGTGCCTTGGAAATATTATGGACTGGCAGTGTTTGGTGGCTGCCTGTGAAAATTTGAGGTTTTGGATGCTTTAATTTGGCTCCAAGTGGGTATTTATAGCATTAAGAGCTTGATAGTAACAAAACAGCAATAAATAACATGATCTTTTTTAAGAAGAACTAATATATAAACGCATTAGGTCTGTAAAGGAGGTTTTGCTAACTCGCGCAAGGATTTTAGCTGAAATTTGCGGTATATAAGCTTGCCTTGTGTTTTTATGCAATATTTCTACATCAGAAGTACCCGTGAGGGTACTATCAATCCTCCACAGACCTATCCCAAAATACAGAGTAGAAAATTTTATTCAAAAAAACCAGGGGCACGCGATTTGGATTCGTTTTTCTGCTCGTTTCAAAAGTGGAGTTAAAGCCACTGTTTGCCATCACCTAGTTTCAAAAGGAGAATATCTTGGATGGCTCGAAATAAAAAGAAATCAGCCGGGTTTAAGTATGAGCATCCACTTTACTCTAGATGCCCAATTTGTTGTATCATCCCGCCCCACATGCTGGAAAATGTTGTGGTGAATGGCAACCCCCAGCAACGGAGTTGGGCTTTTCATACATTAAATGCTTCAGCACAGTTTCGCGGACGGAGAGATGTCATAGGTACTGTATCATTTGCACCTTCTCCGGGTGAAAAGCGCCGCACCATCTACGATGCAAAAAATGGCCAGCAACTTCCTGGTACATTGGTGCGAAGTGAAGGAGATCCACCAAGCAGTGATGCAGCAGTGAATGAAGCCTATGATTCTGCTGGTGCTACTTATGACTTGTTTTATGAGATATTCGATCGCAATTCCATTGATGACAAAGGACTACGTTTAGACTCCACCGTGCATTATGGCGTTAAGTATGACAACGCCTTTTGGAACGGCGACCAAATGGTTTATGGTGATGGCGATGGAGAAATGTTTCAGCGCTTCACAAAGTCGATTGATGTGATTGGGCATGAGTTAGCTCATGGGATAACTCAGTATGAAGCGGGTTTACAGTATTATGGCGAACCTGGGGCACTAAATGAATCATTTTCTGATGTCTTTGGTTGCCTGGTGAAACAAAAGACTAAAAATCAGACTGCACAAGAAGCAGATTGGATAATTGGCGAAGGTCTTTTAGTACCGACTGTCAAAGGTGTTGGCATCCGTTCCATGAAAGCACCAGGAACAGCATACAATGACCCAGTACTAGGTAAAGATCCCCAACCAGGTCACATGAAAGATAAATATACTGGTGCTGAAGATAATGCTGGGGTGCATATCAACTCAGGAATCCCTAACCATGCCTTTTATCTAGCAGCTGTTGAGATTGGTGGCTATGCTTGGGAAAAAGCTGGTAAAATCTGGTACATAGCTTTGCGCGATCGCTTGCGTGCCAAAGCAGATTTTAAAAAAGCTGCCAACGTTACCATTCAAGTTGCTGGCGAACTCTACGGTAATGACAGTGATGAACAAAAAGCTGTGCAGAACGCTTGGCAAAAGGTAGGAGTTATTTAGAAGTTAGGAGTGTTGAGTGAGGAGTTAGGAATAATGGTCAATACCTTCCACTGCGTCACTCAACACTCAGGACTGATAAATCTGTTGTTTGTTATTGCTAAAGTGGGAGGTGAAAACTATCACCTCCCAATATTTGTATTTATCGAGGATGTTGGAGGCAGGAGGAAAACTGCCCGACGCTCCTTTCCTGAGCTACCGCTGCGCTATCTGTAACAGCCCGCGACCCTCTGGAGCAAGGGTTTAAGACAAGAACTCCAAAAATTCTAGTTTTGTGGCTCTTTTTCAGGAAGGGTTTGAATCCCCAACTGAAGTAAAACCTTCTGCCTCCTGCCTCCTGCCTCCTGCCTCCTTCAACTCAAACTAAATAACACAACGGAGAGCAAAAAAATGCGGATATCCTTTGAACGCACGGGTGGCTTTGCTGGGATTAGCAAAAAGACAATCGTTGATACAGACACTCTCCCAGCACATGAAGCTGCGACACTTCCCCGACTGGTGGAAGTTGCAGATTTATTTAGGCTACCTGAACTAATTACCTCGCCAAATCCTCAGAGCGATCGCTTTCAGTATAAGTTAACAGTGGAAGATAACGGTAAGCAGCATACGGTAACTGTCAGTGAGTCAGCATTACCAGGAACCTTAAGACCACTGATTGAATGGTTGCAAACCGTAGCACAAAAAAAGTAATTTGCTGAATTAACAAATAAAATTAAATGCCTATCAGATAAAACCAAAACACTTGTAGAGACGGCGATTTATCGCGTCTCAAAAACTCGAAAACCCATAGTTTTGTACAATTAGCCCTTAGAGTATGTTTGAAAAGTCCTCTTCTCGGTATCAAAAGTTTTAGATCCCCCTAAATCCCCCTTAAAAAGGGGGACTTTAATTCCGGTTCCCCCCTTTTTAAGGGGGGTTAGGGGGGATCAACAAGTGCCTAAAATCACAGACAATTACTTTTCAAACATCCTCTTAACCCAAGCGTATTGGCATATAAACAGGAGAATGTGAAGTCGTGGGCGAAGAAAATATAAATTTTAATTTTGCAGAAGAAAATCAAACTGATGATTTTTTGCACGTAGCATCTATAAAAGAGGATTGGGGTGGAGACGGAAGAGGGCGCATGAACCTATCAGGTAGGTGTACAGCCATCTCCAAACACGTACCTCGCAAATACCAGTTTTTTGACACCAATACTCTGCCAGAAGAACAACAGTGGCGAGTCAGTGGAATGCCAGAAGGTGTTGTGCCTGGAAGCCGCCGAACACTAACATGGCATGACTCTGGTGCATCCACTTCAAAAGTAGTTTTACCGCCTCAGTTTGAAGCACCTTCTGGCTTCTTTACTACCGATTTAGAGATTTTTGTACTCAGGGGCGCTATTCAATTAGGAGAGTGGCAATTAAACAAGCATGGCTACTCCTTTATCCCCGCAGGAGTGAAAATAGGCCCTTGGAAAGTTCTAGGTAATGAAGAAGTTGAAATCCTCTGGATGGAGAATGGCCCTATTCCATTGAAATATAAAAATGCAACAAACGATCATCCAGATGCTAGACTACGTGACTTCATCCCTGCCTTGAATAGTAAATTGCTACCGTGGAGCAAGACAGATACAGTTCAATTTGAAGTATCTAAAAAAAAGTATTTAAGAAAAGATAGTAATGGCGGTGGAGTATGGTTGCTTGGTATCTTGGCACATTATGATGGCAGTTATCCAATGATTCAATCATATAATGAAGAAGCATATTGCTTGGCTGGATACTGTGATATAGGAGATTTTCGATTTGTAAAGGATTGGTTTGGCTATGTTCCTAGTTTTACCACTGTCCCTTGGCACAGAACAGATGATGGTTCCTTATTCTTTATCCGCGTTGATAGGGATTTATCAAAGCTTGCAACAGTATTATCATATTCACACTAATAAACACATAGTTTGTAAACAGCAAGGTTTCTATGTGGCCATTCTAGAAGGTCTTTTTAAATAACGTCCAATAGGTGAACCTAGAACTTTCCCATTGTTGCAAATCAAGTTTCCGCGCAGAAAAGTACTCTTCACCTTTCCAGTTAATTCCACTCCTTCAAAAGGTGTATAACCTTGTTGTGACTCTGACTCAGCAGCACTTACCACAAAGCTTTCATTTGGGTCTAACAGCACCAAGTCAGCATCATAACCAATAGCAATATCGCCTTTTTCTAACAAACCAAAGCGTCGGGATGGGTTCCAAGATAGCAATTTAGCCATCTGGTTGTAAGACATCCCCCGCTTACTACCTTCACTAAACACACCAGAAAGTAAATATTCTGTACCGCCAAAACCAGACTTTGCTAACCAAATATTATTCGGGTCTTTAACATTTCTTTTTTGTTCAGCAGAACAGCAAGCATGGTCACTAACTATCCAATCTACTTGATTGTTGAGTACTGCTTGCCATAAATATTCAACATCAGCACGGGGACGAATAGGAGGGTTGACTTTTGCCCAAATCGTATTAGGAGTATCGACATCTAACAACAAATGTCCAACAGTAACTTCTCGCCGAAAGTTGATATGAGGAAAAGCAGCTTGCATAGTTAAAGCTGCTTCCATTGCTTTACGCGAACTCAAGTGCAATAAATTAATATTTGCACAGTTAGTCTCGTTTGCTAAATAAGCAGCAATGCAAATTGCTAATCCTTCGGAATGAGGTGGACGCGCTGCACTATAAGCGTGTAATCCGCTCAGACTAGAGTCATTTTCAACTATTTTGGTATAAGCATTTAGAATTTCTGCAACTTCGCAGTGCAAACTCAAGCTGATAGTATCTCGCGCTTCTGGATGTTTTTCCATCAAGCGAGTTAGACCGCGCATAATAAATTCAAAATGGGCGAAATCATACCGTTCCTCTTTATTAATCATTAAAAAGAGGTTTTGCTGGTCTGACAAACCATGCAATCCATAGCCGCCATAAAACATGAATATTTTAAACGAAGATACACCGTGTTCTTCAAACAATAAAGGTATTTCGTCGATATGCTGGCTAGCTATAGGTGCGATGTGATAGCTGTAATCTACAAAAAAATTACCTGCGGATAAAGCCAACACCTCTGGAAAAAAATCGCGGTAGGAGCCGCCTTTGTTGAGGTAATACTGCCCTGTACGGATATAATTTAAGCTGGTAGTTACGCCTCCCATTGCGGCTGCTTTGGTTTCAGTTACAGCATCTTTGTCGAGAGATTGATAGATACCGATGTGCATGTGGGCATCTACGACCCCAGGAAAGCCCAGTAAATTTTTGCCATTAAATACCTCTTTGCCTGTGTCTGGGCTAATATTAGGGGCAATCTGAGCAAATTTTCCATCCTTAATTCCTAAATCAAGTAGTTCGATTGCATCCTGATGGGGACGAACTACCCGCACATTTTTGATAATTTGATCTAATACGGGAGTTTCAGACACAGTAGACCTCACACTAAAATGAGTTTAGTTAGAAATTCCAACATCGAATCGAGACGAAGACCAAATCCCATCATTATATAACGGTTTTTTATGAAATCACCTTCAGGGGAAAAGACAATGGCAAGTTTTAATGAGTATCATATAGACCCAAAGGAATTTACTTTTCTGAAAAGTTTTGAAGATAACTGGCAAGTGATTAGAAATGAGTTTACATCCTTTATTAAGGATGCATCTGATGACGAGTTAAAAGTAACTTATGATATTTTGGGGCCTAAAAGTCAAACGATTAAAACCAAGGGTGATGCAAAATATAGTGCTTTTGGTATTTTATTTCAAGGTATGTTTATTGAACAATATATTAAAGCGTATCAAATACAATATCCTGATTATGGGTCAGATGATGCATCACAAAAAGCACTTGCATTAAGAGAGAAATATTTCCCAAATTTAGCTCAGGTGATAGAAAAAGTTAACTTTGGTGATGATGAGATAATTAGAAACGTGTATTATGGTACATTCCATCCAGGCTTGGATATCAAGCTGCATGTGAACTATAATCCTCACATGAATCGTGGCTATCTAGGATTAATCGTGCCAGAGGGAGATGTGGCTATGAAAATATGCCATGAACAGCTTTATTGGTATGAAGGAAAATTTCTGGTTTTAGATCACAGCTATCCACACTGTCCGCATAATTACACTAATTATGATCGAACTGTCTTGGTTGTAGACTTTTTTAAACCGGATAAACCTAGAGAGGAAGTCATCCGATTTGAGAAAGAACAAATCAGACAACGGATGCAAGATAATCCTTACAGTTTAGGTGTTTTTGGTAAAAGCGATAAAGCTAAAAAAGAAGATTTCATCAAGTATGGTTTAGCTCATCAGTTAGAGTGGGATAAAGCTTTATAGTAAAATTTAGCACCCAGAAGTCAGAAGTCAGAAGTCAGAAATCAGAATTTAAAAGGAGTACAGCATGATTATTACCTTTATGTATCAAATTTTCTCCTATTTTTTAACTACTCTGAATTCTGTTAGCGATAGCGGGGCGTTTAGCCCATTCTGACTCCTGAATTCTTACGCTTTATAAGTATTAGTAATTCACGTTAAATTGTTGATGGTGCGTTAGCTGAAAGCATAACGCATCCTCCATTTATATTTGTGATATAAGACTGGTAAATGAACTCAAAAACTTACAGAAAATTAAGAGCAAAGCAACTTAATCAAGATTTTAAATCTGCCGTTGAAATTGTCGAAATTTCTATTTCCCAACCTGCGGCTAGTGAACTTGTAATTCAAAACAAATTTGCTGGCGTTAACGGTGGCTTTGACACGTTACTTTGTCATGGTGATGTTCCCTATATTAACTTAATTCCTCCCTTCGATTTAGGTGTGGAAGCTGTAGGGACAGTTATCGCGATGGGTGAAAATGTCAAAGATTTCCAAATAGGTGATGCTGTAGTCACGACTTGGCGGGGTGGCGGCTATCGAGAATATCAGGTTATCGATGCAAACTTAGCAGTGAAGGTGCGGGAAGCAACACCAGAATTGCTAACACTAATGCCTACAGGTGTATCAGCTTTGGTGGCATTGGAACAAGTAGGGGAAATGAAAAGTAATGAAGTGGTTTTAGTGACAGCAGCAGCAGGAGGAACTGGTCATATTGCGGTGCAATTGGCAAAGCTAGCTGGTAATCATGTCATTGGTACTTGTAGTTCTGAGGCGAAGGCAAAGTTACTAAGAGAACTAGGGTGCGATCGCATTATCAACTATCGCACAGAAAATCTCAATCAAGTCCTCAAGCAAGAATACCCTAATGGGATTAATTTAATTTTTGACTGTGTAGGTAAAAGTGTATTTGATACCTGCGTTGAAAACTTGGCGGTGCGGGGACGATTAGTAGTGGTGGGTTTCATCTCCGAATACGTAAATAGCGCAGAACAAATTACACAGCCACGCCTTTATCACCAGTTATTTTGGAAAGCAGCTTCCGTGAGAGGCTTTCTCATGTCACATTATAAAGAATATATGACAGAGGCACGCGATCGCCTTTTAAACCTGTTCTACACAGACAAACTCAAAATTGCCGTTGACCCAAGCCAGTTTCAAGGCATAGAATCAATACCCGACGCTGTACAATATCTCCTCAGTGGTCAGAATTGTGGCAAAGTAGTTGTGAGGTTTTAAGTAACACAGTATCAGTTTATATCCAGTTGGTGGTGATAATGACACAAGATTCAGAAAATACTTTAAAAGTTGCTCGACAGGCATTTGAGCATCTTACGCATGGTATGTCAACAGGAGAGTGGGAAGCATTATTAGATATGCTCACAGAAGATTTTACCCTTTGGTTTCCAATGGGCAAATTCCACGGTTCAAATGTGGGAAAAGAGCGAGCTAGAGAATTTTTCGAGTACGTTTTTGAATCGTTCAATCCTGGTTTGAACCTGACTGGTTTAGACCGTGTTACTAGTAATGAAACGACGGCTGTCTTTGAGTTTCGAGATGAGGGACTTTTGTTTGGACAGCTTTATAAAAATCGGGTAGCAGTTTCCTTTGATGTCCGTGGAGACAAGATTTGTGGTTATAGGGAATACTTTGGCAGCGATGGTAAATCGTATTAAATAATTCGTAATTACAAATTATTTAATTTACTTTTTTTAGTTTCTTTCATGGTTGAGTTCGTTGATTTCTTTGCACTTCGCCTCTGCGGCTTGATATGCTGCTAAATAATCTTGACCACCCAACATTATATCACCGTAATATTCATAAGGTGGATCACCATAGATTGGCAATGGTTCATCTTCTGGATAATCTTCTTTTGATTCTTCAATGATGGCTTTCAGTTTTTTAACGGTCAGCCTTTGTGCTGCAAAATACCAGAGTTCTTCGGGTTTTTTGTTCAGGTGCGGTAATGTAGGATCGATAATGCGGACATCGGAGGCGTCGCCTACCTCAATCCAACTGTGTTCAACCGGTCTATATGGCTTCCCAGCAAAAGCCAAAAATCCCTGAATGTATCTTGCTCCCTCAGTGGATAATGCTGCTTTGTAAGCATTATCAAACGGAGTACTAGCTCTGCTGTTTATCTGTTCAGCAGTTTTGATTGACAGCGTTTCATCCAATAGTTTGTTCATCAATAGTAAGGATTAGAGCAGCCATAAAAATATATTACCACTGCTATTTACAATTTTGCTTGGACATTGATTATTCACTTTGAACTAAAGACAAATAGCAAATGACCAATGACAAATGACAACCTCTACTTTGTGTTAATCACCATCTGTAAATTTATTAACAAGTCGCTTGAGGTGTAAGGCTTAGATAAAAGGGTTTTGACGCTATTACCGAGTATTTTAATCATTTCATGATTAGAGGCTAATCCACTAACACCAATAATTTTGATGTCGGGATTAATTTTTTTCAACACATTGATAGTTGTTGGGCCATCCATACATGGCATCATCATATCAATCAACACTACACTAATTTCTTGTTGATGTTCTGTATAAAGTGCGATCGCATCAATACCATCACTAGCCACCAAAACTTTATAGGCATTTTTTTCTAACCAGGTTTGAGTAACCTCTCGAATTGAATCTTCATCATCAACAACGAGAATCAATTCTCCATGACCTGCGGGTAATTCCTGCTCTCCAGCTAATTTCTTATCTGCATCGATTGTCTGCGTCACGGGTAAGCAAACTTGAAACTCTGTACCCTTCCCAACTTCAGTAACTACATTCACAAAACCATTGTGGCTTTTGATAATACCAAGCACTGTTGAAAGACCAAGCCCTGTGCCTTTACCCAGTTCCTTGGTTGTGAAAAATGGCTCAAAAATTCTATCTACTATTTCTCTGTTAATTCCTGTACCTGTATCACAGATGCTAATCATTACATAAGAACCTACCTTAGCATCAATATTCATTCGGGCATAGTTGCTATCAACCCAGAAATTCTTTGCAGAAATCTCTAGAATACCCCCATAAGGCATAGCATCACGAGCATTAATACAGAGGTTCATCAGCACTTGGTGTAACTGAGTAGCATCGCCAAAGATATTCCATAAGTTTTGCCCAGGAACATCAATGCGGATTTCAATAGCTCTGGAAAATGTTTGCTTAACAATCTTTTCAATTTCAGAAATTAAATATCGCACATGTAAGGTTTTAAAGTTACCTACAGAGCCGCGTGAAAACCATAGCACTTGTTTAACTAAATCTGCCGCACGTTTAACGTTTGTTTCCATAATTGTCAGCCATTGCTGACTTTTCTCATCAGGAAGTTTTGCTTCTAAAAGTTGTACTGTCATCATCATTGGTGTCAGCGCATTATTGAGATCGTGGGCGATACCACTTGCCAGAGTGCCAAGACTTTCCATCCGCTGGGCCCGGAGAAACTGTGCTTCGAGTTGCTTTTTTTCTGTAATATCGGAGTTGACAATCAGTATAGATTTGGCTTGTCCCTCATCATCATTTACTAGTGTCCAGCGGCTAGCAACGATAATTTCTTTGCCTTCTTTTGTGACTTGATGTAATTCACCTTGCCATGAACCACTCTCAACTAAAGCTTCCTGGATGTTTTTCAGTTGGCAAAAACTTTGCTTTCGATATAAAAGCTGATTGGCATTTTTGCCTAGTGCTTCTTCTAACATCCAACCGTAGAGATGTTCAGCCCCTTTATTCCAAAATTGAATTTGGTTAACTAAATCTTGAACGATAATCGCGTCTGTGGTGATATCGAGCAAAGCAGCTTGTTCACGGATTTTCTGTTCTGCATTTTTGCGATCGCGTAGCGCAGCTTGCTGTTCGGTAATATCAATTATAAAGCCCGCCATCCGAGCAACTTTGCCTGTAGAGTCTAAAAAGATATACCCGTTATCCTCAACTGTGATGTAAGTGCCATCTTTGCGACAGATGCGAAATTCAAGGTGGAATCGCTCTTTTGTGGATAAAACGCGGTTAATCTCTTTGTTAAAGAAGTTTCTATCATCAGGATGAATTAACTCTACGCAACGCTTCAAACCTCCTAACATCTCAGGCATAGAGTAACCTAATATTCGCTCTACATTGCCACCATATATAATATCGTTGGTATGCAAATGCCAGTCATAGAGAATCTGACCACTCGCTTGAATTATTGCTTGATAGCGATTGTTCCACTCGTCTAATGCATTTGAATGACATCGCAGTTTTTCCTCTACCTGCTGGCGCTCAAAGATTTCCATCTCTAAACGCTTATTTTGCTCTGTGAGTTTTTTTGTGAGGTTTCGTAAACGTAAATGGGTATTTAGTCTAGCTAAAACTTCTTCATGTTCTAAAGGTTTAGTGATGTAATCTACTGCGCCAAGATTCAAACCTTTGACTTTATCCACCTTGTCATTCATGGCAGTTATGAAGATTACAGGAATATCTTGAGTGGCTGGATTCTTTTTCAAAAGTCTGCAAGTCTCAAAACCATCGATTCCTGGCATTAATATATCCAATAAAATCAGATCAGGTGATGCATTCTCTGCTGTATTAACTGCAATTTTTCCATCTTCAGCTACTAAAACTTTAAAGCCGTAATACTCTAAAAAATCGAATAATACTTCTAGATTAATAGGATTATCATCGATTATTAAAATGACAGGTTTTTCATTTTTATTAAAATTCATACTTACCTCTTATTAAATTTATTTTAAATTTTATCGAATTTCTTTGTCTTTAAAATCTTTTGCAAGATGAGGAAAATGGGTGACAATCGGCTTTTTAGATATGCACGAATTTTGGACTTGAAAGCAAAAAGATTTAATTAAAAGTAAACTATTTCCAGAGAATAGCAATCTGATTTGATTCCTGAATCACTCGTAGATATAGGAAATAGGGAATAAAGGTGTACTGAGTTTTTTTTGTTCTGGGTTAGAGCACTGAAATTGAGAATTCAATGTCGGCGATGCCTGCGGTTTTTACTAGCCTACGCTACTTGCAATTTTAGCTTGCCTATTCACCTATCGCCGATCAATCAAAATCTTCTGAATATAATAATTACCGATTTTGACAAGTACTTAACTTCTTATGAGAGTAAACGCTTTCAGTATATAGCGATCGCACTTTTATTCTCTTCCCAAAAGCAAATCAATATGTCGCAAAAGTAGGGGCGCAAAGCTAGCTGTACGCCCCTACTAAGTAAACAAAAATAGCTCAAACTATGTTAAGCAATGTAAATAAATTTAATTCTATTGGTTTGTAGTAAGTGGCTCCAGCCTCTACTACAAACCTGAGCAAATCACAGGGCGATTTAAAACCACCACCAAATTTTTAATTTGGGGCTGCTTATTCAGGAGTGATCTGAATCCCCAATCGAGGTAAAACCTTCTGCCTCCTTCAACCGAACCGTCTTAGGACGACAGGGGCTTCCCCAACAAACTTGCCCAGAGGGCATATTAGTAAAAACACTACTACGAGCGCCAATTACAGCATTAGCCCCGATTTGTACTCCTGGCCCAACGAAACAATCTGCCGCTACCCATGCACCATTGTCAATAGTGATACTCGCTGTTTTCAACCCAAAAGCAGGGTCTTGGATATCATGACTACCAGTACACAGATAGCTTTTTTGGGAAATTACGCAGTGTTCACCAATATGAATTTGATCAAGGCTGTATAAAACTACGTTATCACCAACCCAACTGTAGTTGCCAATAGTGACTTTCCAAGGATAGGTGAAGCGGGCGGTGGGTCGAATTAATACGCCTTTGCCGATACGAGCGCCAAATAATCGTAGCAAAGCACAACGCAGAATATTTAACGGTTGAGGAGTGAGAGGAAAAGCGATCGCTTGTACAAACCACCATAATAATACATACCAACTTGGACGCCCCCGGTCAAACCAAGATTGGTCATATTTACGTAAATCTACGAAAGGGTCATTAGTCATTCAATTTTGGATTTTAGATTTTGGATTTTAGATTTTAGATTTTAAATTTTTCCTTCAATCCAAAATTCAAAATTCAAAATCTAAAATTGGCAGAGTTAGGAGTCAATGGTTAATAGCTTTCCTTCTGCTCCCCTGCTTCCCTGCTCCTCTGCTTCCTCCTTCGGGGTTGTTGCAGTATTTAAGTGACCACCACAATTGCGTAATTCGTAAAGTTTTACGCCAATTTGATATTCATATTGACTCAGCAAACGTGCATAGATATATCCTGCTTTGCCATCCAAAAAACCACGTTGAATTATATAAAATAAAACAAACCGCAAAAGGGGTTTAAATGGCAGGTGTACCCACACTTTTTTCAAAAAGCGCTTGCGTTGTACGGCATCACCAAATAGATTCGCGCCGATAGTACCGCTATCATCTTTACCTGTGAGAATATTAAAATAAACACTGGCTTCCCAGTTGGAGTAACGGTTGTGCCGTTCTAACCAGTGGTAAAGGTCGCGGAAGTCTTCGTGAAGCATATCATTTTTGAGATACCCAACTTTCCCCTGCAAAATCACGTGTTCGTGAACTTCGTTATCACCAGTATTAGGAATATCTTCTGTATTTAGATTTTCGTAGCGACCTTTTTTATGCTGAAATAAACGTAGATTCCAATCGGGATATTTACCACCATAGCGAATCCATTTTCCTAAGAAAAATACACGGCGGTTCAGATAATAACCTGTATATTCATTGTTTTGAATTGCTTGGTCAATTTCTTCCCAAAGTTCGGGGGTGATGCGCTCATCGCAATCTACAATTAGTACCCATTCGTTGCGAAAAGGTAGATTCTCTAAAGACCAATTTTTCTTTTTAGGCCAGCGTCCATTGAAGTTGAATTGCACGACATTTACACCGTGACTTTTAGCAATTTCAATGCTGTTGTCGGTACTTTGAGAATCTACTACAAATATTTCATCTGCTCTGCTAAGGCTAGTAAGGCACGCAGGCAAATTTACTTGTTCATTTTTAGCTGGAATTAGTACTGAAACTGGTATTTTAGATGACATACGTGTATAAATTATGTTATTGGTTATTTCTTATTTGATGTAGATAAAAGACCTTGAATAGCAGCATTTAAGTAACCAATCTGACCGTAAGCATAAACAAGTTTGTCAAACCGTTCTGCGGGATCAGAGAAATATTGCAATGCCTTATACAAGCCGCGTACAAACCGTTCGCTACCTCGCTGCAATTGAGCGATCCCAGCTTTACCAGCGAGTTGTTCTCGATAACATTCACTGATACCTTGCCACCAGCCTCGGTTTAAAAACCAGGAGCGTTGGAGGCGCTCTGGGGCTACATTGTGAGCGACTAGTGCTTCGGGAAGATAAGCGACTTGCCAACCACGCTGTAGGGCAAATTCGGTCATTTGCAGTTCTTCATTTGATAATAGATTTTTCCCTACTCGACCGAGATGTGGATCAAAACCGCCAATTTCTTCTAGGAAACTGCGGCGGATGGAGTAATTTAAGCCTCTGGGTGTTGAGCCAGGTTGCTCAATGTAGATGTTACTGTCACCCAAGTCGTATGCACCCAAATTTGCAGCTAGGCCTGGAGATAGCCACCGTGGTTGTTGAATTCCTGGGGGCCAGATGAGAGTAACTTTACCTCCTGCGATCGCAAGCTTAGAGTTATTGTAATAGGCAAAATATAAAACTTGTAACCAGTGAGGGCAGGCAACAGCATCATCATCCAGATAAGCAAGAATATCACCACTGGCTACTTTTGCACCCGTGTTGCGAGCGACAGATAAGCCAATGGTGGGTTCAAAAACATATTTCAGGCGCGGATTGTGGGCCCTTTCTTCTACAACTTCACGAGTGCGATCGCTAGATCCATTATCAATTACCACAATTTCAAAGTCAGCAGCAAAATCTTGCGCTAAAAGACTATCAATTGCAGCCCCTAAATAGGTATCTCGATTGTGGGTACAGATAATGGCAGAGATTTGGGTGTCTGGCATGGATTTAATTTTGGATTTGAGATTTGGGATTTTAGATTAAAATCTTAAATCCAACGCACAACTGCTGAGAGTTAATCTAAACCAAAAGTTACCGACCCACCAACCGAGTTTCTTCGGAAATAATCTTTAAAACTTCACGTTTGTTGAATATGACTGTGTAAAACTACAAGAGTTTGGGCTAGTTGACTAAGGCGGGTTTCCAAAGATTGCTTGCGCCCTAACAGTTGACGTAACTTTTGGTAACGAGCGATCGCCATGCTAACATTGGGAACCTGATCCGCTGGACATGGACGCGACCAGACTTTACCAGTGTCGTCCACACCACAGAGGCGGTAGCCAGTAATAGATGATTGATAAGATACTTTCCCACCACTGGCGCAAATTTCTTCTACGTAGTTCATCAGGCGGTCAACTTCTGCATGGCGCAGTGTTGCGGTTCCTCCTGGTTCTGGTTCGGTGGGATTGGATTCTAACCAGCCATTGACAATTGGACCTTCTAAGTAAATATCCTGAATTTGCTTCAAAATATTTTGCAATTCTGTTTGCCAACCGGCGACAGTTTCCTGAATTTCTTGCAATAGATTCATCGCCAATCCTGGATTAGCACCGTGGCGATGATTACTAAAGGTCGGAGTTTTCAACTTGGGTAGGCTGGGTGTTTTGCCACCATTATCTTCTGCTTGAAAGGTCTGCACAGAGTCGTGGTGAGGAAAGAAATTTTGCTCGTGAGAATAATCACTCTCAGTATCTACACCCAAGTCAATTGTTTGTTCTTGTGTATTTAGTTCCCCATTCTGAGATGATGGAGTTTGTTTATTTTCTGTGGGTTCGTTGGCTCCGACGCTGATTCTAAAAGAGAAAGGCCGTTTTGTCGTCGAATCACCTGTTTCAGCGGCAGAGGCAGTGCCGCGATTGCCTAAATCGTGTAGAGTTGCTTCAATGCGTTTTAAGCCTGCGTTCATAAAAACATCCTAAAGTTTGCTGTCCCCAGTAGTATTGAATAATTAAAAATGGGGTTGTTGGGATTTTCGGCTTTTGCCAATTGTGGCATCAATGATGCTGGTGCTAATTTTATCCCTTAAAAGTTATTTGAAACCAAAAATCTCACCGATGAAAGAAAAAACTTTAGTGATAAATTGCAACCCTAGCATATTGTTAAAATACTCAGGAAACCATTTTGGGTAAAATCATCTTAGTAACAGGGCCAGCACGATCTGGTAAAAGTGAATGGGCGGAAACTCTGGCCATGCAGTCAGGAAAAGCAGTTGTTTACGTAGCAACAGCCACCGATAACCCAGATGATCAAGAGTGGCATCAACGCATTCTAGATCACCAACAACGTCGTCCCGAAGACTGGGAAACTTTATCTGTACCTGTGGAGTTGTCTGCTACCCTGGCTGATGCGAAACCCCATAACTGCCTTTTAGTTGATTCTTTAGGAACTTGGGTTGCTAATCTTCTGGAACAGGACGAATCTAGCTGGGAAAACATTCTTGCAGAGTTGTTAGAGACGGTGGATTTGGTTGCTGCTGATATAGTGTTTGTAGCAGAAGAGGTAGGTTGGGGTGTAATACCAGCTTATCCCCTTGGAAGGATGTTCCGCGATCGCCTGGGTTCTTTAGTGCGCCAGCTAAGTGTATTCAGCGAAACTGTTTATTTAGTTACTGGTGGTTATGTTCTTAATCTCAGCGTCCTTGGTTCGCCATTGCCAAATAGAGAAGATGCTGGAACATTCAGGAGTCAAGATTCTTAACTCTTGATTCAAATTAATCCAAAATCTAAAATCTAAAATCTAAAATTGTAATATGGCAACCAAACAAGAAGTTAGAGGATACCTTGCCTACTGGTTTCAGTTGGGTAAGAAAGTAATTACGGGCAACGGTAAGGCAAGCCTTTTGCCTGAATCGGTGCTAAATGGCGATCGCTATAGTGAAGAATTTGAAGAGTGCTGGCAGAAAATTATCTCACCAGAATCGGGTGACTGTTACCTAGAAGGTACATACGAAACCATTGCTGAACTGTTGACACCAGCATGGGATATGCTGCCTTGTGGTCGTTGCAATATGCCAGTAGCAGCGCGAAACGTCGGAATGCCGGCATTATTATGCCCCTGTAATGATTTACCTAACTGGCCTAATACCGAATTGCCAGCACCGCGAGAGCCAATTAAAACTCAAGACAGACTCAAAACAATTCGCGATCGGCTTGTAGATAATATTGCATAAACAAACAACCAAGTTTTAAATCTGATAAGTCTTTTCTAATTATTTGATTATCTTAATATTTCCTGTACTGGCTTTTAGTTCCACTACAGGGTTTTTGTATGTCTGTGTCAGGAGCTATTGCATACAAAATACAAGATTTCAATTTTATATATTTTACTACGGATAATTGGGCAAAAGTTTATTTTTTTACCTTATACCAATTTAAAAAAAGAATGCGACAAATAGACCATTTGTAGAGACGCGATGAATCGCATCTTTATCCAAGGATGTGTTGCAATCATTAATTGAATTGGTATTGTTATTAACAGCCTATTGCAATTTATCATCCTCAAGACAGAGGATAAAACCCTGTTTTTATCCATACGTATTTTTAGGACAGACTACTGGCTTAATTGTGCAACAACTTTTTATAAACATGGAAACTAAGTTTGCATAAAAAGCAAATGACTATTCTAATTGCTTACCTCTATTGTATTAACAAGCGACGAGTTGAGGCGCAAAAAGCGCAATCACCTAATAGCTAAAAACTCATCTAAATAAATTACGAGGTTTGTAATTATGTCTAACGTATTGTTTACCGAATTATCCAACGAGCAACAAGAAATTGTAGCTGGCGGTGTTGATTTTCAACTAGATGCAACTTTTTTCGCAGCGCGGGAAAATGTTCTTAATGGTGGTACTAGTTCTGATCCTAGTGGCAGTACTGCTGACTCAAATGGTAGGTCTACAGAGATTGCAACTGCTGGACTAGCTTTTTTAGCCTTGGGTGCTAATGACATTCCCGAAATTTCCAAAGGATACGGTCATTAAGTTGAGCAGCTAAAAAAGAGCAATCAATTAATACATGAGTTAGACAAAATTAATCTTCTAAGTCTCTGCCACAAACTCATGTAGCTCTAAAGGTTCATTAAATAAAAACAAAAACTAGGAGCTTTACAGCTATGTCTCATGAATTGTTTACCGAATTATCCAACGAGCAACAAGAAGTTGTAGCTGGTGGTGTTGATTTTCAACTAGATGTCAGTTTTTTCGCAGGAGAGGAAAATATTCTCAATGGCGATAGTAGTTCTGATCCTCATGGCAGTACCGCTGATTCTAACGGTAAGTCTACAGAGATTAAGACTGGTGGACTAGCTTTCTTAGGCTTAGGTGCTCATGACACTCCTGATATTTCCAAAGTATACAGCTATTAAGTTAGTAGCTAAAAACCGACAATCAACTAATGCATGAGTTCAATGAAAATAGTTTCAAAACAAAGGACTTAGATAGAATGACAAAATCAATCTTTCAAGCCTTAGTCACGAACTCATGTAGTTAATACTAAACGTTCATCAAATCAAAAGTAGGAAGTTTGCAGCTATGTCTCACGAATTGTTTACAGATTTATCCAACAAGCAACAAGAAGTTGTAGCTGGTGGTGTCGATTTTCAAATAGATGCTACTTTTTACAACGCTAGTGAAAATATTCTAAATGGCAGTAGTTCTTCAGGGCCACATGGCAGCACCGCTGAATCTAATGGTAAGTCTAAAAATATTAAGACTGCTGGACTAGCTTTCTTAGCCTTAGATGCTAATCACATTCCTAACCTTTTAGACGACCACTAAAAAATAATCCACAGAGGCGTTGTTTAAAACTTCTGCATTGGGAACATTAGCGGCACACTTAAAAACAACTTGGTACTAAAGATTTTACGGATGACCCATAATAAGACGATTATATGGGTCATTTTTTGTTCCAAAGGAGTATCTGATATTTCGCTGTTGTAGTTTTGTGGTTTTCAACATTAATTATCTTTGGGTGCTTACAACGTTACTACGTCAAAAAATTTGATTATTTTGCTGTTCATGCTGTTGCAAACTGTTTAGAATGCCAAAGTATAGAGCTAATACTATGTCTAACGATATCACACACCAAAAGCGTGAATTATTTCTTGATTTATCTGAACAAGAGCAAGAAATTGTATCTGCCGGAAGTTTAGTTTCTAATCCTGATTATTTTTTCTTGCAAAGGACAAATATAGAAACTTTTGCCATTAATGAAAGTAATATTTCTGATGGTGATTCTAGTTTCTCTAGTAAGCAAGAAACTGGATATGCGCTTTCACAAACTACGATTGGATTTAGTGGAAAAGGCGGGAGTAGCTTAAGTTTTTGCGATAAATTGTTTCTGATATTTTTATTATGGTGAAAATCATAAATTAGCTTGGTTGATAGCAGATGAATTTAATAGTATTTAGGAATTCAAAAATATCGCAATAGATTGACAACATTTTAGGGTAGCAGTTGTCATTATGTAGGGCAATTTACCAATGAAATACCAGTTTGTTAAACAGCATAGTGAAGAAGACTGCGGAGCTGCTTGTCTTGCTGCTATTGCCAAATATTATGGACGTACTTTTACTCTCAGTCGCATTCGTGAAGCCGTAGGGACTGGGCAATTTGGAACTACTTTATTAGGGTTAAAACGGGGAGCAGAAACACTTGGTTTTAACGCTCGTCCAGTGAAAACTTCCCCAGAACTTCTCAACCGAATGAATGAAGCGCCTCTACCGGCAATTATTCACTGGAAAGGGAATCATTGGGTTGTTTTATATGGTAAAAAAGGCAAAAAATGTTTAGTTGCAGATCCGGCTGTAGGTATTCGCTATCTTTCTCAACAAGAGATAGCAGAAGGTTGGACAGATTGGTTGATCCTTTTATTGGAACCTGATCCAATACGCTTTTTTGCCCAAAAGGATGAGAAAGTTGGCGGATTTTGGCGTTTCTTTAAGCGCGTTTGGATTTATCGCGCTATTTTAGCTCAAGTTTTGCCCCTGAACATAATGTTGGGTTTGCTGTCTTTAGCTTCCCCTTTTCTGCTACAAATTTTGACTGATGATGTGCTGGTTCGAGGTGATACAAAGTTACTTACGACTGTAGCGATCGCAGTTGTGGTGATGAATGTTGTTTCGCGTAGTCTGTCGTTTGTACAGTCTAACTTGATTGCTCACTTTGCACAACGTCTGCAATTAGGGCTAGTTCTAGAATTTGGGCGGCAAATTCTGCGATTACCTCTTTCTTATTATGAAGCTCGTCGTAGTGGTGAAATCGTTAGCCGCCTGCGAGATATTGACCAAATTAATCAGTTAGTTGCTCATTTAATTATCAGTCTACCCAGCCAATTTTTTATTGCATTGATTTCTTTTGGTTTCATGGCTTTTTATAGCTGGAAACTTACAGTAGTGGCCGTATTCATTGCTGTAGTGATGAGCATATCTACAGTAGTATTCCAGCCTACTTTACGCCAAAAGACTCGTGAACTTTTAGTTCAAGAAGCCGAAACACAAGGGGTTTTAGTAGAAACATTTAAAGGTGCTCTTACCCTCAAAACCACCGCATCTAGACCGCAATTTTGGGACGAATTTCAAAGCCGATTTGCTCGTCTTGCTAATGTCACATTTAGCACGATTCAAATTGGAATTATCAATAATACTTTCTCTAGCTTTGTTGCTAGTATTGGTGGCGTTATTTTGCTTTGGTTCGGTGGTAATTTAGTAATTAACCCAGCAGAAAACCTGAGTATTGGGCAATTACTTGCTTTTAACTCAATGAATGGTAATTTTCTGGGCTTAATTGCAACTGTCATCAGTTTTGTTGAAGAATTTACTCGTGCAAAAACAGCTACACAACGCCTCACAGAAGTTATAGACGCTACTTCCGAAAATGAAGGTGATGAGATAAAGCCTTTTGCAGAAATTCCGGGAGATGCTGATATTGTTTGTACAAATATTAACTTTCACTATGCTGGTAGGCTTGATTTAATCGATGACTTTTCTTTAACTATTCCTGGTGGAAAAGTTGTCGCGATTATCGGTAAATCAGGTTGTGGCAAAAGTACTCTAGCTAAATTGATTGCTGGGTTATATCCACTACAATCTGGCAATATTCGGATTGGACTTTATAACCTCCAAGACCTTTCTCTTGATTGTTTGCGTCAACAGGTAGTTCTTGTTCCCCAAGAGCCTCATTTCTGGAGTCGTTCTATTGTAGAAAACTTTCGCTTAGGCGCACCACAGGTTACCTTTGAGCAAATTGTCAGAGCTTGCCAAGTTGCGGAAGCTGATGAATTTATCAGTAAGTTACCTGACAAATATCAAACTGTTTTAGGTGAATTTGGTGCAAATATTTCTGGTGGTCAACGTCAAAGGTTAGCAATAGCAAGAGCCATTGTGACAAATCCATCAGTTCTCATTTTGGATGAATCTACTGGTGGACTTGATCCAGTAAGTGAAGCAGAAGTTTTGGATAAATTGTTTAAGCATCGCTGGGGTAAAACTACGATTTTAATTACTCACCGTCCGAAGGTAGTGAATCGCGCTGATTGGATTGTATTGCTAGATCAAGGTAAGTTGAAAATTCAAGGTTCTTTGGAAGAGTTGCGAACTAAACCCGGAGATCATATAGACTTTTTAATTCCTTGAAGAAGAATTCAGAATTCAGAAGTCAGAATTCTGAATCAATTACTGGGGGAATAAAGCTACAGAAGCACCACTAATTGTAGACCACCAACTTTTGAATTTGGTGGAGACTTAAACCAGTTTATTTATCTACCAACCAGTCCACAGAATTTAATTCTGAATTCTGACTCCTGACTCCTGAATTCTGTTTTGTTAAATATTTCCAATTATTCGGAGAAACATGCTTTACACTCATAATCAAAAATTTTTACCATCGGTTCAAAAGGATGAATTTCTTCCTCCCATTAGTGCTTGGACATCATTAGCTGGAATATTTCTTGTGGGAACGATTGGTTCTGCGATCGCTCTCTCTTCATGGGTTAAATACAATGTCATGGTGGAAACGGCTGCAACTGTTCGGCCCATAGGCGACACCAAGCTAGTGCAACCATCTATTGAGGGAACTGTTGAAACTATCTTTGTGAAAGAAAATCAGATTGTCAAAAAGGGAGAAGCGATCGCTCGTCTCGATACGGAGCAACTGCAAATCAAAAAAAGCCAACTGCAAGGCAATATTGAACAGGGTAGATTGCAACTAGTTCAAATTGATGCCCAAAGTGGCACTTTAGATACTCAGATTCTCGCTGAAAAAAGATTCACCGAACGGAGTGTTGCTTCTGCAAAAGCAGAGTTGGCACGTAACCTACGTGAGTATCAAGAACGACAAGTTACTACTCAAAGCGAATTCCTGGTTTCCCAAGCCAGTTTGCAAAAAGCTAGGGCAAGTTTACAAAAAGCCCAAGCTGATTTAGACTTTGCCAAGATGGATAGCGATCGCTATGAGCAACTAGCACAAGTTGGTGCAATTGGTCGGCGTGAATTTGAGCAAAAAAAACTAGTTGTTGAGCAGAGTAAATTAATACTTGAAGCTGAAAGAATATCTATTGAGATTGCTCAGGCTAAATTGCAATCAGCTAAAGTTGTAGTTAATCCTAGTATGGCAATAATTGCGATCGCTCAAGAACGCATTGCCCAAGAAATTGCTAGAGGCGAAGCAACTATCGCTACTTTAAACCAACAAAAACAAGCTTTAATGCAGCGACAAGTTGAAATGCAAACCCAACTCAAGCAATATCAAAAAGAACTTCAACAAATTGAAACTCAACTACAAAATAGCATCATTCGCGCCACCAGTGACGGTATCATTCTCAAGCTCAATTTGCGAAACCCTGGTCAAGTGGTGCGTGCTAGCGAATCTATTGCTGAAATTGTTCCTCAGAATGCTCCTTTAGTAATTAAAGCAATGATTCCGACCGCAGAGATTAAAAAAGTTGCAGTTGGTCAAAAAGTACAATTGAGAGTTGATGCCTGTCCATATCCTGATTATGGTACTCTCAATGCTGTTGTCAGTGCCATTTCTCCAGATGTAATTACACCTCAAACTAATAATATTAACGTACCGACATCAACTCCTGGTGCTGGCTATTTTGAAGCAACTATTCAACCGGAAATGCTGACATTTGGTAATAAGGCTCATCAGTGTCATATCCAATCAGGGATGGATGCAAAAGCTAATATCATCTCCCAAGAAGAGACAGCACTGCAATTTATGCTGAGAAAGGCCAGACTTACCACTGATCTGTGAGCAGATATGAATGTAATGTCTAGTGTTTACCCACCACAACTTGTTATTGACTGGCATAAATAGGTAAGAGAATTTTGTCCTTTTTATATTCAGCAATGGCGAGAAATCTCACATGAAATGCGTTAGCGATCTACTGTGAAGTTTTCGGAAATCATCATGGCGCTTTTGGGCAACCATTTTGCAAACGTTGACAGTTTTTTTTGGCATAAATATGCCGCGGGTTGCATATAACTTTTTTCTGATGCTACTAAAATAGCTGACATAACAAGATTATGTGAGCGTGGAATTATGTACGCAAATTATACTTTGAATTGTCTACGTTATGTCCCTTGTTCGGTTTCTGACATCTTATCATAGTATTCAACAAGCATTGCAGTGGTGGTCTTCTAGGCAGTCAACAAAGCTGTTTTTAGAAGCAGAAAAAATTCGGGATAATTTATTACAAGACTCTTTTACAATCCGCCGCAACTTAGATTTGTTGTCAGGAGATAATTTAAATTTATCAGACAATAGAATTCAAGAATGCTTAAAGCACATTGATAACTTTCATCACTCTTTAGTGCAATTGAGCGATCGCTTATTTCCAGCATCCCTTCAAGATAGCTTTCCGCTAGCTATTGAGTGCCTATTAGAACCTTGGCTAGCATCGAATTCGCAGTTATATTTTCAAATCGATATGCCAGTCTATTGGCGACATGAGCCAGCAGAACGCAGTCTAATTGTTTTAACAGCTTTAAATGAGTTACTGATCATCTCTTTAGCAGAAGTTTTGGCACCAACATCAATTTATATCAATTTAAAACAACACAGCAACATAGGACAACTAATTGTAGAGATTACCTACCCTAATCTCTCTGCATTTGTTTTACATTCTCGCCTACCAGAATTAAATTATCTTTGTGAAAGTTTTCGGTTATTAACATCAGGTAAATGCTTTAGTCGCACTAGAAATCTAAGCGTTTCTTGGTACTTTCATTGGTAATTACTTTGGTCACCATTTACATATTTAAGACTTACGCACTGTACAACTTAATCATGGTATGTATATACGAAAATGGGTCGTTTCAGCCTTTTATTAATCGTTATTCAATGGTCAGTTGTAGGGGTTTCCTACGACAGATGTGCTTTTTCAAAGAATCCATATTTGGTATTTTCTGTCAATGCGTAAGTCATGATATTTTTAATATTTGCTATAGTTAACCTTCATCAAACAATATAATTTGACAGCAAATAATTGGCTAATGTAGATAAATAAGAGGAAAATTAAAACTGTATGCTCAATCAGCAGGCTATTAATTATGAAACAAGAAATATCCGATAAGTCATTGCTGAAAATTTTGGTAATTGATGACCATGAATCAGTTTTAAGTGGAACGGTAGATATCTTACAAAAACATTATCCTAGTGCTAAAATTGCTACTGCCATAAATGCTAATAATGCTCTCCAACAAATTATTAACCCTGGGCTAGACCTTGTGGTTATGGATCTTTCTATTCCAGAAGATTATGGGATGACAGCGCGACCTGATACAGGTGTTCAACTACTCAGAACTCTTATGAAACACCATCCCAACTTAAATATTATTGTCCAAACTGCTCATGTCAGAACACTAGTGAGAATTAGACTTGATATTGATAGTCATAAAGGAGGTTTTACAGTTGCCGATAAAAGTCTTTCCAGCCAAGAAATGTTAACCAGAGTTGATTGGGCATTACAGGGATTAACTCATACGAAAGATATCAAAGGAATTTATGCAGGATTAGAATTTAAACCAGAGTGGCTTAGAGTACTAACTCTTGCGTTTGGGGAAGGATTACAAGATAAAGCTATTGCCGAACGAATGTGTATATCTGAACGAATGGTGCGTCATTACTGGAGTAAGCTACAAGACGCTTTAGATGTTTATCCTGATGAGGGTAAAAATATTCGTATTCAAACTGAAATACGAGCTAGGGAAGAAGGTTTAATTGATTAGTTAATAATCAATATTTAAGGGTTGTCTGTCATTAGCTTTTAATAGAATTTATTTTTTTATTTATTAAATTGACTTACTAATTACTTTTAGCTAAAGGCTAGGAGACAAGCTTATGCAGCCTGGACTTTTGAAAATAATCAAAAAAGAAATTAGCATTTGGCGTGTAGGTGTATTACCAGGAATTGTAGTTATTGCATTGGTGATAATTGCCCATTTTAGTGGTTCAATGAAATCTTTAGAGTCGATAGCTTTTGATCGTCTTCTCCACCTGCATCCTCAAGAAGTACGGCCCTACCGACCACTTTTAGAAACTTGGAAAGATGAATGGGAATATCTGTGGATTTTTGCCTGGGGTTTTTTAGGAATTGCGATCGCTCGATTTACTAAATCTTCTTTAGCAAATTTGATAATTGTTGGTATAACTAGTGCTATTTTAGTGGTCACGAGTTATTTATTTTTAACTTGGGGTTGGTGGGTTCCAGTAATCCCCACAATTCTTGTCTTGGCTGTAAATGGCATAGAACTTACTGCTTTATATCAATGTGACAAAGTTTTGCGATCGGGACTCAAAGCTAGACAAGATGTCATTGAACGCACATTTGAAACAATTCATAATGGCCCACTACAAAGTCTTGCAAAAGTTTTGAAACTGGTTCGATGCCAAGAATTACCAATAAAAGAATTGCTCCCAGAATTGGAAAAAGAACTGGAGAAATTAAACCATGAACTCCGAGGAATTTATGAGTTTTTACAACGAGAACCTCCAACTCAAGACAATAGTCTTTATTTAGGAAATACTTTAGTATTAAATTTGCAAGACCCCCTTCACGAAATTCTCTATCAAGTTTACAGCTATACCCTAGCGCGAGACTTTCCCTGCTTTAGAAGCATTAAAATTAAAATCCGTACCTTTGAGCCGATAGATGAGCGATGCTTAAGCATTGAACAAAAGCAAGGACTCTGCCGATTTTTAGAAGAGGCTTTGTGCAATGTCGGCAAACACGCCACAGGAGTCACGCGTCTTGAAGTGACTTGCTTTGCATCTGAAGGTTGGTACACTTTGAGCATTATAGATGATGGGTTGGGTATTAACTCATCTAGAGAAGGTCACGGCACGCAACAGTCTAGAAATTTAGCCAAGCAACTTAAAGGTAAATTTCAACGAGTATCCCTTTCTTCTAGAGGGACTATTTGTGAATTGTCTTGGCCTGTAACTAAGTTTTGGTTTAGTAATAAATGATCTCAATCAAGCAGAACAGATATGATAATGCGCGAACTACTGAAATGAATACGCTATATACCAAAATGAGAAAGCATTTAAGCTAAATGAGAAAGCAATATGCCTTTTTGCTTGCTGAATCTACCGAAATGAATACGCGATATACCGAAATGAGAAAGCATTTAAACTAAATGAGAAAGCAATATGTCTTTTTGCTTGCTGAATCTACCGAAATGAATACGCGATATACCGAAATGAGAAAGCATTTAAGCTAAATGAGAAAGCAATATGTCTTTTTGCTTGCTGAATCTACCGAAATGAGAAAGCAATCAGCCTTTTTGCTTTCTAAATATACCAAAATCAGAAAGCAATCAGCAAAATGGCTGACTGAATTTGACTTTATTTATATTGTTCTGATGTAGTAACTGAATAATTACTTATAGCCATTTTCAATCTGGTGAGTACAGGTATGCAAATAGACCTAAGAGGTTGTTTGAAAAGTGTTTCGCTGTGATTTTAGGCACTTTAGATCCCACCTAACCCACGCCAGTCGCTCCACTTGGGGAGACCCCAAGACCGCGCTGGCTCCCCTTAAAAAGGGGGGAACCGGAGTCAAAGTCCCCCTTTTTAAGGGGGATTTAGGGGGATCTAAAACTTTTGATACCGACAAGAGGACTTTTCAAACATCTTCTAACCCCCAACTCGTCGCGGGAAGGGAGAAAATTCAAAGTCTCTCTCCTTTTAGGAGAGAGATTTAGAGAGAAATACAGTTCAGAATGAGCAACAAAACACTTGTAGAGACGGCGATTCATCGCGTCTTCAAAGACAAATTATCTACACCAGTAACCTTAACCTAAGCGTATTGATTTAGAGAGAGGTTTTCCAGATGCCGTGAAAAGTCAGGTCAGATATTGAGTCAGAGACTCAA
>NZ_JAWJTF010000041.1:0-68326 GCF_048836525.1 Nostoc sp. CALU 546 | reverse complement strand
TGTGCGTAGGCAGGCAATAGGCAACAGTCAAGAAGGCTTCTTAGTTGTACTGAGTTTTTTCAGAAATCAAATATGAGTCCTATATCAGCACTCAGTATTGTAAATAGGAGGTGATCATGTGTACTGAAGCATTCAATCATGAAATATCGCTTTTACGTCAGCAAAACGCTCAATTGCTGCAACAGCTAGAAGCATTGCAAGACCTTTATTCAACTACATTGTTAGCCCAACAGCATCAAATTTGGGAATTAGTTACTCAGGAAGTCCCCCTATCAACAGGATCACAAAAGTTACAACTGATAGAATTACAGTCAAAATTGGAGGATTATTCTACCTTTGTGCGATCGCCAGAGAAAATTCACGAATGGCATCGCCAAGGTAAGGCAGCTGCCTTGGCTGAGAGTGAAGCTAACTATCGCCAGCTAGTGGAAAATATCAGCGACCTGATTTTTTCTATGTCACTACAAGGCACTTTTACTTATGTCTCACCGCAGTATAAAAATGTTTTAGGCTGGGAACCTTCAGAACTACTTGGTCAACCCTTTGCCCCCTTAGTTCATCCTGATGATTTACCCTTGGTTCAAAGAAGCATCCAAGAAATGATGGAAATCAATAGGCAGCGGATCGTAGTAGAATTTCGCCACCTGCAAAAGGATGAAAGTTGGTGCTGGATGAGGGCAGTGGCTTCGCTAATTTTCGACTCAAACGGTCAAATCACTGGTTTTCATGGTGCTCTCAGCGATATCAGCAGTAGCAAACAAGCCGAAGAATTAATCAAAGCCTCGCAAGCAGAATTACTCGCCTTGTTCAACGCTATGCAGGATGTGATTCTTGTCTTAGATGCTGAAGGACGATACCTAAAAATCGCTCCTAGTAGTGCGCCCTTACTCTACCAACCTCCTACAGAACTGGTGGGCAAAAAAATTCATGACGTTTTCCCCCCTGATTTTGCCGACTATTTTCTCAACTCTATTCAACAAGCACTATTAACTAAAAAAACTGTGAAGCTAGAATATAGCTTGCCAATAGGTGACCAAGAGGTTTGGTTTGAGGCGAGTCTTGCCACAATGAGCGAAAACACCGTTGTTTGTGTAGCCAGGGATATTAGCGAGCGCAAACACATGGAAGACCAACTGCGACAACAAACAGAAAATTTAGCACAAACTCTTCAAGAACTCAAACAAACTCAAGCACAAATTATTCAGGCAGAAAAAATGTCCAGCCTGGGGCAACTTGTTGCTGGAGTTGCCCACGAAATCAACAATCCCGTTAATTTTATTCACGGTAATCTCAGCCATCTTGAGGAATATACTCAAGACCTACTGCGAATAATTCGCCATCAGCAGCAACAGTCTGGTAATGAGTCGGAATTTCAGGCTTTGTGTCAGGAAATTGACCTAGATTACATCGAGGAAGACGCACCGAGAATATTAAGTTCGATGAAAGTTGGCACTCAACGCATCCGTCAAATTGTGCTGTTGCTACGAACCTTCTCACGTATGGATGAAGCCGAGTTTAAGGCAGTGGACATTCACGAAAGTATCGACAGTACCCTAATGGTATTGCAACATCGCCTCCAAGAAAAAACAAAACTTCCAGCCATTCAAGTCATCAAAAACTACGGCACATTACCTTTAGTGGAATGCTATGGCGGACAACTAAATCAGGTGTTCATGAATATTTTGGGGAATGCCATTGATGCTTTAGAAGAAGGTAGGAGGCAGGATAGCGTAGCGGTAGCGAGTCTGCGAGCGTCGGCAGAAGGAGATTCAACCCCAGATGAGCGGGAGACTATTGAAAATGGACAATTGAGAATGCACAATTTAGCATCTGGATTGTCAACTCCGATGATCACCATTCGGACTTCAGCGATAGATTCAGGCTGGGTAAAAATTGCGATCGCTGATAATGGAATAGGTATGTCAGAACAGATTCAAAAACAAGTTTTTAATCCGTTTTTCACCACCAAGCCTGTGGGTAAGGGAACAGGTATGGGAATGTCTATCAGTTATCAAATTGTTACAGAAACACATGCTGGCAAACTGGAGTGTCAGTCAACACCAGCAGAAGGAACAGAGTTTATCATTACAATTCCGATTCAGCATTAAAATAATTCGTAATTCGTAATGACGCTCTTTATGTTCGCGTAGGGTGTCGTTCGCGGTAGCGTTGCGTAGCAAAGACAGACGCTAAAAGCGTAGCTTGCTTAAGAGGATGTTTGAAAAGTCATGATTGATGTATAAATTTTTTTTGGCTACAATTGCGAATTGCGAATTGCGAATTGGTTTCATGGAGCCAGTGACTTGATTGTTGGGGTCAATCTAAAATCTAAAATCTAAAATCTAAAATTGTTTGACTATTGACTAATAGCTAAACAATCAGTTTCAGCCCACCAGGTATAAATAGGTGTGTCGCGGTCAGGTAAAGCACCAAAAGTATTAGGTTGCAACACATTTATCCTAACGCCATTGGTTAATTCCACAACATAATTAACATGTGTGCCCAAATACATAACATTGACCAGTCTTCCTTCAAAGCAGTTAGCTGGCAAATTGGGTGGATAAAGCGAAAGTTGTATTTTTTCTGGGCGCACACTTACCACCACAGCTTGTGATAATTCAGATGGTGTATCTTCAGCGCGGCTAATGATAATTGAGAGTCCTGTTTTCGTTGAAATTTGCACATTCGAGGAGTCTACGCTGACGATTTCACCACTGAATAAATTAGTATCACCAATAAAATCAGCAACGAAGGATGTCTGGGGACGTTCGTAAATTTGGCTGGGAGTGCCAACTTGTTCAATTTTGCCTTGATTCATCACGGCAATGCGATCGCTCAAAGACAATGCTTCTTCCTGGTCGTGTGTCACCATCACAAAGGTTAATCCCAATTCTTTGTGTAAATTTGATAACTCAACCTGCATTTCCTTACGCAGTTTTAAATCTAACGCCCCTAAAGGTTCATCCAGTAATACGACGGTGGGACGGTTGACTAGGGCCCTAGCTAAAGCGACCCGCTGCTGTTGACCACCAGAAAGCTGATTGGGAAAACGCGATCGCAAACTTTCCATTTTCACGAGTTTTAAAGCTTCTTGAACTCTAGCTTCAATTTCCGATTTGCGTAATTTTTTTAGCCGCAGTCCAAAGGCGATGTTATCCCAGACATTCAGGTGGTTAAATAAAGCGTAACTTTGAAATACAGTATTGACGGGTCGGCGGTAAGGCGGCACATTAGTCATAGACTGACCCTGAATTAACACCTTGCCAGCGTCAGCGATTTCAAACCCAGCAATTAAGCGCAGCGTTGTTGTTTTACCACAACCGGAGGGGCCTAAAATACTAAAAAATTCTCCTTGTCTAACATCCAAGTCGATTCCATGTACTGCTGGTTCTTGATTAAAAAACTTGAAGACATTACGCAGTTCAACATCAAGTGGCTGAAGACTTGTTATCCCCCTCTGATTCTGCATGACAATTTGAGCCATAATCCTCAGTAGAATGCCGTGATTTTATGAGATTTTGTCAATTGATGTAGTCTTTTGGGCAGACTAGATTTGACACTTTGGTTTATTGTATCCGCCAAAAACAATTGTTCAAGAATATACTCACCCGATTCTTTTATGCTCAGTACCGAATGTTGACAAAAAGCAAATTTAAGCACTTTTTTTGTACGTAGACGTTCTTTGATTAAGCTAATAAGTATTAAAATTGCATATTAGCAATTGCTAAAAGGCTGGCTAAGATTGTGTTTATTCATTTTGAATTTTGAATTATTTATGTCTTTATTCCCATCAATTGGCGGCAAAAAAGATACACGTACCGTTGGACGTGGTTTACAGCCGATATTTTTAATTATATTTACTCTACTGATGATCACTGGGATCAGTGTTCGTTTGGCATATTTGCAAATTACTGAAGGAGCAAGCCACCGAAAACGAGCCGAGTCCAATCGAATTCGGATGATCCCCAAACAACCAGAAAGAGGCAATATCTTTGACCGCAATGGCAAACTTTTAGCCAGTACTCGCTATCCTCGCTCTGTATATTTGTGGCCGATGGCACATACCAAGCCAGCATGGTCGGTTGTGGGATCACGTCTATCTCAAATTCTCGACGTTTCTCAAGAAGAGATGGAAAAGAAATTAGAAGAGGCAGGTGCTAATTCTTCTTCACTGATTCGGGTCGCTCGTGACTTGAACGAAGCGCAAATCACAGCATTGAAGGAGTATCAAGCCGAACTTCAAGACGTGGAAATTTCTACAGAAGCGGTTCGCTACTATCCCCACGGCAAGCAATTAGCACATGTATTAGGCTATACGCGAGAACTTACCGCCGAGCAGTTAAAACAAAAGAAGCAGGAAGGCTACAGATTGGGTGATGTGATTGGTCAAATGGGAGCCGAAAAAGCTTATGAAAAAAGTCTGCGGGGTGAATGGGGTGGTCAGCAAGTAGAAGTGGATGGTGCAGGTCGGCCGCTCCGGGTTTTGGGGGAGAAACAGGCAAAATCTGGTAACGATTTGCACTTGACTATAGATTTAGATATGCAAAAGACAGCAGAAAAAGCTTTGGGCGATCGCGACGGTGCGATCGTGGCCCTTGACCCCAAGAACGGTGCGGTTTTAGCAATGGTATCTCATCCCACCTTTGACCCAAATATTTTCTCGAAGCAGAAACTCACCCAAAAAGATTGGGAATTTGTCCAAGGTGCTGATCATCCTTTGGTGAATCGCGCCCTCAGCGCCTTTCCCCCCGCTAGCACCTTCAAAATTGTCACCACCACAGCCGGGTTAGAATCAGGTAAATTTTCTCCTAACACAGTCTTACAAACCTACGGCTCCTTAACTTTTGGTGGTACCCGATTTGGTGAATGGAATCATGCCGGATTCGGGCCATTGGGTTTTGTCGGTGCAATGCAGTGGAGTAGTGATACCTTCTTTTATCAAATTGGTCGGGGAGTTGGCGGCCCAACTTTAATTGAATGGACTCGCAAGTATGGATTTGGTAAAACAACTGGCTTTGAGTTTGCCAACGAAGAAGCAGAAGGTTTAGTACCAGATGAGAAATGGAAGCAGAAAGCTTGGAAGATACCTTGGACTGTAGGCGACAGCATTAATATGTCAATTGGTCAAGGTGCTTTACTAACTACACCTCTGCAAGTCGCCATCATGTTTGCCGTACCTGCTAATGGTGGCTACCGAGTCCAGCCGCATTTGCTTAAAGACAACGAAGAAGCAAAAAGCTGGCGAGAATCTTTAAATATGAAGCCTACAACCATCAGTGTTCTCCGTCAGGGACTACGGAAAGTAGTATCTGAAGGTACGGGTAAAGTTTTGCAGCAGCCAACAATTCCCCCAGTCGCGGGTAAAAGTGGTACCGCCGAAGCCTGGAAGGGTCGTGTTAAGCAAAATCATGCTTGGTTTGGAGCCTATGCACCGGCTGAACAGCCCGAAATTCTGATTGTGGCATTTGCTGAACATTCCGGCGGTGGAGGTGGTAGCATTGCTGCGCCCATGATTTTACAAATTATGGAGGAATATTTTCAGCGCAAGTATCCGGGGAAGTATCAGAAACCAGTGCCTGAGAATATAGTAAACAGCCGTCGGAGTTGATTAACTTATCCCCTGGTTTGAAGCCGGGGGATTTCGAGTCATTGGTCATTAGTCATTGGTCATTAGTCATTGGTGTCAACTTAACGCAAAAACTATGTCCCGCAAGGAACTTCAGTTCCAAGAATCATAGCTATGAGCCAGAGAATGAATTCTCTGGCGGGTTATGAAGACCGCAGCAAAGTTATTTCTAGCTTAAGTTGACACCAATGATATCTGTGCGCCTCTACTTCAACAATCAAAAACTTTCAATAATTAACTCTTATGGTTAAAAAACCAAATTTTAATCTTTTCATAACCAAAAATTAACCAAAATTTATCCGGTATCAGCTCTAGACTTTTTGAAGTAGACATTGTACAAAAAAGCTAGACCGTACAGGATGCAAATTACATGAGTCGAAAAGTCAGCAAAGTGTTTAAACAGTCTGGCGTAATTCCTTATAGAGTGAACAATGGCAAAATTGAAATCTTGCTAATTACGACCCGTAACTTTCAACACTGGGTTATTCCGAAAGGAGATATTCCTAATGGCATGAGTCCCCCTGCTTCAGCAGCTAAAGAGGCGTGGGAAGAAGCAGGGGTAATTGGGCAAGTAAACGCCAATGAACTGGGCACTTATAAGTACCGCAAACGAGGCAAAATTTACCAGGTCAAGATGTATTTGTTACCAGTTGAGATGCTGAGTGAAGATTATCCAGAAGCAAGTAAAAGAAAACGGCAGTGGGTAGAAGTGAATAAAGCTATCAGGCGGGTTAAGTTTAATTCACTCAAACGAATCCTGAAAGGTTTTTTCCAGGTCAAATCATACTTTTGTGCATTTCAACAATAATTACTAATAACGCTGGCAGACTCGCTACCGCTGCGCTAACGTAATTCGTAATTAAAGTAATAGCATAGGAAACAAATTACACACATCATCTCGTAGATAGCCTCATAAGTAATTATGAATTGCTAATATTATCTGTTGCTTGAATCAAAGCACTACGAATTCCTGGTTCACTCATCGAATGTCCGGCATCAGGAACCACAATAAATTCGGCTTCTGGCCAAGCGCGATGTAATTCCCAAGCTGATATCATTGGGCAGACTACATCATAACGTCCCTGAACAATTACAGCCGGAATATGGCGGATACGGTCTATATTTAAGATTAATTGATCTTCGGTTTCTAAAAATCCCTTATTCATAAAGTAATGGCATTCAATGCGGGCGAAAGCTGAAGCAAATTCACTCTCGCCAAACTTTTGCATAAGTTCTGGGTCTAAGAAAAGTCTACTTGTACTACCTTCCCAAATTGACCAAGCACGCGCTGCTGTTAATTGAATTTCTAAGTCTGGACTGGTCAACTGCTTGTAATATGCTGCGATTAGATCATCACGTTCATCTATGGGAATCGGTTTGAGATATTCTTCCCAAGCATCAGGAAAAATATAGCTAGCACCCTCTTGGTAGAACCATCGCAACTCTTTTTGCCTCAGCATGAAGATCCCACGGAGAATTAGCCCCGTGCATCGAGAGGGATGGGTTTGACTATAGGCTAATAATAAAGTGCTACCCCAACTTCCACCAAAAACCGCCCACTTTTCTATACCTAAATGTTGGCGCAGTTTTTCGATATCACTGACTAAATCCCAAGTGGTGTTTTCTCTTAATTCAGCATGGGGCGTACTTTGACCACAACCGCGCTGGTCAAACATCACTATCCGCCATTTTTCTGGGTGGAAATATTGCCGATAAAAAGCTGGACATCCACCACCAGGGCCGCCATGCAGCACAACTATGGGTTGACCTTGGGGGTTACCTGACTCTTCAAAATGAATGGTATGAAGGTCAGAAACCTGTAAACTACCTTCTAAGTAAGGCTCGATTGCTGGGTAAAGTTCTCGCATTTTCGATATTTTATCAGAAGAATTCAGAATTCAGGAGTCAGAATTCAGTATGAATTTTGTACGAGTGGGTGATAGCGTCGGCGGCAAGCGAGTATTTTCGAGTCGCGTCTGAATATTGGCTAAAAGCTCGTCCCTGCTGGGCGTACTCGCCTTAAAACTCTATCCCTTTATGGGTAGAGTTTTCTGAATTCTGAATTCTGACTCCTTCTTTATCAGTAATGTTGTCATAGCGATCGCTAGCTTTTTGGAACCAACTTCAGTAATTCATGTCGGTACGATTGAATACTATTTATATAAAAGCTACCGTACTCTTCCTGTCAAGGAATTTTAACAGATGTGTCCAGTCGGTGTTCGTACTAGTCACTCAACTCATGCCTTAGAAACTGGTTTGGCAAAGCTTTGGCTGATATTGGTGGGAGTCAACCAATATCAGGATGAACAAATACCCTGTTTGCGTTACTCAGCATTGGATTGCCAAGGTTTAGGAGAAGCATTAAATGCTGCAACTCAAGGATTTCCGCAAAGGGATGTGAAGATTCACAACGATTTTGCTCATCAGCAGCCCCTATTAGAAAATGTCCGTACCAGTCTCAAACAAGTAGCATCTGCAACTAAATCTATTGACACCGTTCTGTTTTATTTTTCTGGACATGGGATGCTAGAGCCATCGAGTCAGCAGGTGGTATTGTGTCTCAAAGATACTCAAAAAGACAACTTAATAGAAACTGGTTTGAAGTTGCAAGAGTTATTGCAATTATTGGAAAATTGTGCCGCCCAGCAGCAACTTGTGTGGCTGGATGCTTGTCATAGCGGTAGCATGACCTTATTGGGTGCTAGGGGAGAAACACCAATAGATCCGCAACTCAACCCCACACAAGAATTAGTGGAAGTTCTGCGACAACGCGCTGCTAAGAGAAAAGGATTTTATGCCTTACTATCTTGCGATCAAGGGCAACAATCTTGGGAATTTCCGCAATTAAAACATGGAGTATTCACCTATTACTTAATTCGGGGACTGCGGGGAGAAGCGGCTGATTCCCAAGGCATTATCGAAGCGGATGGACTTTATCGTTATGTTTATCACCAAACTCTCGCATATATAGATAAAGCTAATCAGCAACTACGGGTGATTAATCAGCTAAAAAAAGGTCGCGGCGAAAACCAAATTCATCCAGAATATCCATCTCAAACGCCGAAGCGAATTGTCGAAGGAATCGGAGAAGTGATTTTAGGACTCAAACCAGACAAAACAGTGTCCCCACGATATCCACGACAGGCGTTAGTTATAGAGGGACTTCCTAAGAGCAAGAGTGCTTTGGCTTTGGGTAAAATACTCAGTACATCTGGTGGCTTTGAGGTAAATTATTGGACTATTAGCGAAAAAAACCCTGCTTCGGATGTCCGCAAAGCGATTCAAAAATGTTTGTTAGCTGAATCTTTTTCCGAGTCACCCACTAGCAGCAATTCTATAGAAGAAACCGCAACTGTATTTTTATACTTGCGAGGGCAGATTCAAGAAACTGAACAAGGAGAAGCAGTATTAGTACTTTCTGATAATGTTGTACTGAATCGTTCCTGGTTGAGAAAACAGCTGCGCCGATGTCGATCGCAACAAATTATCATCCTGGATTGCCCTGTGGGAATGCACACATGTGCATCTCTACGCGATTGGGTGGAAGAATTGCAATTGGGACTCAATGAACAATGTTTAATTGCTGCTGCTGCGCCACCTCCAGAGGGTGAAAGATTTGCTTCTTCCTTGGTAGATACCCTCAATGTTGCTATTCAAGCATCTGGACTCACCGCAGCAGCTTGGATTACACAATTACAAGTAGAACTATCACGCACCGATATCGAATTATATTTCTGGTTATTTGGTTCTCAAGGTGTGATTGAAGTCTTACCAGGAAAAACTTTGTTTTCGGGCGATCGCTCTGAACAAAAAACTGAAGATATAGATGATTTGAGTTCATCTGTGGGGATAGATTACACTCAATTGCGGGATTTACTTAAAGCTGGGAGATGGTTAGAGGCGGATCAGGAAACTACAACTCTCATATTGAGGATAGCTGGTAGAGAAGAAAAACGCTATCTTGATTTAGAAAATGTAGAAAACTTTCCTTGTATCGACTTGTGTACTATTGATACTCTCTGGGTTAAGTATAGTCATGGACGCTTCGGTTTCAGCATCCAGAAGCGGATTTGGGAGAGTATTAGAGATGTTTCTGCCAGCGATCCTGTACTAGCTTTGATAATTGGTAATGGTAATGTTGCTGCTTCCCAAACTTGTATTGATTTTGCCAATCGCGCTGGGTGGCGTTTAAAAGATTCCTGGATTGATTATAGTAACTTAATTGTGGAAGAAGATGCTCCCAATGGGCAGTTACCATACTTTGGTTTTTTTGAGCAGGTTTGGCGGTTAAAGCTATTAGGTGTTTGGGAATGGCATAGTGCGATCGCCACAGCTTCTTGGTGGCGATTATGTGTTGCTTTATTCTCTCGCATTGAGACTTGCCAAATTAAATAAACTTGGGGATGGGGCATTGGGCATTGGGAACCCCAACCAAATCTTACTCATATTTTCTTCTCTAGTCCCCAGTCCCCAGTCCCTAATCCCCAGTCCCCAGTCCCCTATCACCCTCAAAACTCGGAACTTCGAGGCGAGAACCTGGAATGTTGCGTGAGAGTCTATAACTTGTGTGTACACACGATCCGCTTGCAATAAAAAGTAACGTGGATATATTTTGTACACACAAAGATACTACTTTCAAAAAGTTTGCTACAAGTAGTGTTATTTATGATTGTCATAATTAAAACAATTGACTCTCAACTATCAATGGTGAACTCTACCCTCGTTGTCACACTCTATGTCAACCCTATGACGGGGAATGATACCAATACAGGTTCACGGTTGAGTCCGTTTAAAAGCCTCAGCCGTGCCTTAAAAGTAACCAAAATCCCGACGATAATTCATCTGGAATCGGGGACTTACAGCACCGCTAGTGGTGAGGTGTTCCCACTGATCATCCCTGAAGGGGCGAAAGTGGTGGGTAACGAAGCGAACAAAGGTGCAGGGATTTTAATTTCTGGGAGTGGCGAGTATCAAAGTCCCAGCTTTGGTATACAAAATATTACGCTGCTCTTGGTAGATAATGCCAGTCTTTTAGGTGTTACTGTTACCAATCCCTCACTCAAAGGTACTGGTATCTGGATTGAATCGGCTGCACCTACTTTAGCTAACAATACTTTGAGCAACTGTGGGCGGGAAGGTGTGTTTACCACTGGCACTGCCAAACCCGCAATTTTAGATAACATATTTGTGCAAAATACTGCTAGTGGGTTAGTGATGGCAGGTCATAGCCAGGGAGAAGTACTGGGGAATGTATTTCAAAGAAACCGTTTAGGCATAGCAATTAGTGACTTTGCCGCTCCGGCGATCGCAAATAATAAGTTATCAGAAAATCGCACGGCGATCGCACTCTCTCGCAACGCCCAACCTGTGCTGCGTGAAAATCTCATTGCTAAAAATACCCAAGGTGGTCTATTAATCAATGGCAATGCAGTCCCCGATTTAGGTAATACCCAAGATCCCGCTGATAATATTTTTCGTGATAATAGTGAATTTGATTTAAAAAATGCTACTACACAAAAGCTTATTTCCGTAGGTAATCAATTAAATCCTACTCTAGTCAAGGGCTTAGTCGAATTGCTCCCAAGCAATAAAGTAGCGGTTAGCACTAGTTCCTCTAACGCCCCAACAGAATCCCCATCTGAAAAACTCCCCGCCTTTCCCCAACTAGATGGACATTGGGCAGAACCATTTATTCAGGCATTAGTGAGGATGGATTTAACTCATGCTTTTGCTGATGGTAGCTACCAGCCAGATAAACCCATGACTCGCGCCCAGTATGCAGTTCTGGTGGCGATCGCTTTTAACCCATTTCCCAAAATCCCGGCCCCTGATTTTACCGACGTACCCAAGGATTTTTGGGCTTATAGCGCGATCCAAATCGCAGCTAGCGGTGGCTTTGTTGGCGGATTTAGCGATCGCACTTTCCGCCCCAATCAAAATGTGCAGCGGCTACAAGTGATTGTCTCCCTGGTAAACGGACTAGGACTACCAGCTGTTGATAGCGATGTTTTAGAACTATATAGCGATCGTCATACCATTTCCGAATACGCCCGCAAAGCTGTTGCGACTGCTACACAACAAAAAATCATCGTTAATTACCCAGATCCCCAGCTACTTGCACCTTCACGTCCGACAACACGTGCCGAAGTCGCAGCAATGGTTTATCAGGCATTAGTAGCCATTGGACGAGCGCCTGCGATTAAATCAGTCTATGTGGGGTTGCATTCTAGAAGTTGACAAGTAGAATAGGAAACACTGCTTATCGGCTTGTAACTATTGGAAAAAAACCATGTAGTTAAAAGCACGTTAGGCTAATATGCGATGGGTGACCAATCTTAGACCTATTGCCTAAAGCTAATAGCCCCATGTTAACAACACTTCCAGACACCTCTGCCAACTTGGCGATCGCCTTATTAATTAACTATAGTTTCGATCTCAGTGGGTATACTGCCAATGAGCTAGTTGAGCGTTGGCAAACGCAATACCCGCTGAATTGGCTACACCTGGCAGTGATTGAGGCACTCTATCAAGGTCGTTATAAAGCGGTTTCCGTGCAGCAAATCTTAGTATTTTGGCAGCGTCGGGATCAGGCTACATATCATTTCAACATGGAATTTGAACGGATGATTTGTAGCAAGTTTCCCCAAAGCTTAACCTCGTCACCTGTACCAGCCTTACCGCTAGCCAAGAAAAACCCCACTGTCGAGAGAATGACGAGTCCTCAATTACCACCAGCGAAGATTGGCAATGGCTATCAATACAGCAATACTGCAACCCTACAACTCAAAAGTTCTGAACCAAAGACATCTTTGAGTGAGGAAGAACAGAAGCAGGAAGATAGAGATCATAAAACTGTCTTGAAGTCTCCGCTTTCTGGGAAATTTGCCTCTTCGGCAACCCTTGAGCGATTATCTGCTGTCAGCCAAAGGCAAACTTCACAAGAAAGTCCACCGCCTTCCCCATCACCAAGCCATCATCAACGACAGCCAAAACTGCTGCCACCTGCTGCTATTCATGCTCCTATCGGGCAATTTACTCCAGAAAAAAGCGATCGCTCTGACTCTTTTACATCTAAACTCAAAGCGATGTCTGCCGAACAGAATGGAAGTGTGAGGAGTGGGGAGTAGGAGGAAGATGAGCAGGGGGAGCAGGGGAAGTAGGGGAAGTAGGGAAGCAAGAGTAGGATAACTAATGCCCAATGCCCAATGCCCAATGCCCAATGCCCAATGCCCAATGCCTTTTAGGTTTTTAGGCTGTAATTAACTCCTTAAAGCGCTCATCATCGGCAATATCATCAAAATCTAGGTCAGTTGTTGCGTCTTCTTTATACCTGGGATTAAGTTCAATTGCTTGTTGGAGAGATAGCAGAGATAGTTCAACTTGTCTTTGCAGTGCGTAACAGGCTGCTTTGTTGTAATGGGCACTGGCGTAATCTGAATTAATTTCTAAGGCTTTGTTAAAACTAGCGATCGCTTCATCATCGCGTCCCAATCTCACCAAAGTATAACCGCGTTTATCCCAGATTTTGGGAGAATTGGGTTGGAATTCTAAAGCTTTATCCAAAGATGCTATTGCCTCTTCATATTGTTCTAATGCTACTAGGGAAAGGCCGCGATTTAACCAAGCGACTGCATCATCAGGCTTGATTTGTGTAGCTTTGTCAAATGAAGCAAAGGCTTGCTGATGCTGTTGTAAGTTCCCAAAAGCAACGCCGCGATCGCACCAAGCTTGATGATAATCTGGCTGAATCTGAATCGCTCTATCATAAGATGCGATCGCATCTTTGTAGCGTTTCAACCTTCCCAGAGTTAGACCTCGTTTTAACCAAGCCACAGGTTCATCAGCTTGGATTTTAACCGCTTGGTTGTAAGCTGCGATCGCATCTTCATAGCGCCTTTTAGAAAACAGCGCATCTCCCTCTTTTACATACTCATCAGCAGTTAATTCGGTTTGTTGTGGCTGTTCCTGTATCTCTTCCTCAACTTCAGAATTAACTACTTCTGTGGTAGATTCAGGTGTAATTTCAGTTAATTCTTGAAGGATGAGATCCTTTCTTTCTTGAGCATCCAATTGTAACTCAGAGAGTTGAGAGACAAACTCAGTTTCTAATCTTTCTAACTTCTCCAAAATGAGAATCTTTTGTTGTTGAGCATTCCATTGTAATTCTGAGAATTGCGAACTAAACTCAGAACCAGATTTCTCTAAATTCTCAATAATTAGCTCTTTCCGCTTTTGAGCATCTACTTGTAATTCCGATAGCTGTTCAGCAAACTCTGACTGCAATGCTGCTAAACTCTCAACAACTTTATTTTTTTGCTCCTGAGCATCTACCTGTAATTCAGATAATTGAAACTTCAATTCTCTATCTAACCTTTCAAATGTGATATCTTTTTGTTTTTGAGCCTCTATCTGTAATTCTGATAGTTGTTCTGCAAATTCAGATTGCAATTTTGTTAAACTTTCAATAGCTATATCCTTTTGCTTTTGAGCATCAGACTGCCATCCAGAAAGTTGAGATGTGAATTCAGACCTTGATACTTCTAAATCAGCAACCGCTAATTCTTGCTTCTGTTGCACGCCTAACTTTAAATTAGACAATTCCTCTGCCATCACAGATGCTAATTTTCCTAAATTCTCCAGTGCAGTATCTCTTTGTTGTTGAGCATCAAACTCTAACTTAGATAGCGTCGAAGCAAATTTTGACTCTAAAATTTCTATATTTTCTTGAGATTTTTTGAGTTCAGTTTCTAATCTACTTAATACCTGTGCTTTAGCTAAAGCTAGCTCAGAAGTAAGGATAGATACATTTTCTTCTTGTTCATTTTTAATTTTTTGTTGTAAAGCGACCGTTTCCTGTTCTAATTCATAATTTATTTTTTTAGCTTCTTGAATAACATTTTCAGCCTCTTGCTTAACAGTAATTAGCTGATTTTGCAAATTTTCCATTCCCTGCATTTGTTGCATTGCTCTATCAACAATTTCACGGATTACCGCCCTTCGCAGAAGCCAAAATAAAGCAATGATTGCGACTGGAAATAGACTTAATATAACTAGCCAGATATTAATTAGAATAGTGGTACGGCTAAAAGCCCTCTTTAAATCAGATTGAACTTGCTTTTCGGCTCGTAGTCGCGTCAATTCTTCCCGTTCCTGATTCGATAAGACTGGAGTAGGAGTTAGTGCTGGGGAAGGTGATGGTGCAGATTGTCCACTGGCAATAGTAGCATTTAGCACTAAAGGGAAAAAAACAATAGTGCTTTTTACAATTAAAGCGAAAATAGCTTGATTTTTGCTCTTCATAACAACCATCTCAGTCTCTTGGTCAGTTTTTGAAGCGGCGTGCCTCTCTCCAATCTATAACAAAATTCAGTAGTTAATAACTCAATACGGTTCGGATAAGCATTTTGAACTCAGAATTACCTTTGGGAAAAGGTTACTGGGTTTGGGTTCAAGGTTTTTTATTCCCCCCTTCCCCTTGAAGCAAACCGTATTGCCTAATAACTATAAAGGGTAGGCATATTGCCTACCCTACAAATAAATTCATTTACAACACAATCATGATTGAGGATTTTATCGTTTGCGCTTCAGGACTGAACTAACCCCAAAAGTACCAAATGCCAATAAACCTAATATAGAAGCGGGTTCTGGAACACTTTGGCTAGATGCGGTGTATTTGATATCGCCAATACCGATACCGTGGCTATCTGGATTTCTAGTACCGATATCATCGCCATCGGTAAAGACCAACTCAAAACGATCAATGGCACTAGCAAACTTCACTAACACAGTACCGAAATCTCCGTTAGTAGCATCTGAATCAAATCCTATACCATCAAGAGTGTAAGCATCGACTTGCTGGATAGTATTTTTTTGACTTAAAACTGGATTAAAAATGGCGTTAACAACCTGATCTCCCAAAAATCCCTTCAAAATCACCCTATCTTGCTGGGGACTCAAACCCCCAAAGTTCCTTGACATAAGTAATCAGACAGAATTAATTACACAAGTTTTTTTCTGTAACCTTTAACCTGTAACCTGTTCCCTATTTCCACCAATGAATTTAATTGTGTCCGACTACTTGTAAGTACTGGTTGAGTGCAGATGATTTTTACCTTACTCAGGAATTCAGCACTTTTCATACTAAGGTAGGCATCTTGCCATCCTTCAACTAACATCAGATTATGTAGGAAAAGCAGATTACTTTACCTAAAATTTATTTAACAAAGGCGGTAGGAAATGAGTCGCATAAATCCCTATACACTGCAAATGCAGATTACCAGAATGTTTGAGCAGGGACAATCCTTATTTGCCACAACCAAGGTGCAGGATTGGTTAAAAGAACGCAAACACAATCCGCTAGATTATGAGATTATTTTTCATCAAAAACCTGCGCCCCCTGGTTCAAAAGAAGTCATGGTAGTGGAGATTGAATTACGTCGTAAAGATGGACAACCTGTAGATCCTTGGTTGCAAGAACAAGCAAATCTCCATGCCTGATTTTAGCAAATAGCAATTTTCAATTTAAATTCAGATTATCTGAATAGAATTCAGGAGTCAGGAGTCAGAATTCAGAATGTTTTCTGTATGACTGGCGGATAGCGCAGCGTATACCCTTCGGGATGCTTCGCTTAGAGCGAGTAATCGAGCGTCTGAATAATCGGCGTTTTTGTACCCCCACCAAATTAAAAATTTGGTGGTGCAACAATTCCTACGCCGGTCTGAATCCCCGACTGATAGCGTACTCTGTAAGAGTTGCAAGCTACGCTTTTAGCATCTCGTAGAGAAGCGTTAGCGAGTCCGCGATAGCGGAGCGGTAGCGAGTATTTTCGAGTCGCGTCTTTATTCTGACTCCTGAATTCTGACTTCTGAATTCTTCTTCAACTGAATAGAATTTACCAAAATAGAGCATTCCCAATTGCGGAATGCTCTTTATTATCATTGTATTAATGATAAATACCTTTTAAAATCATCAATCTGAAAAAACTCAACTTTGAAAAAAGTATATAGGCAAATTTTACTTCTAGCTCTGTGCTTTTGCTCTTTCTGTAGTAGCTTGCGATAAGTCGTTATATGTGTAAGGTTATCAAAATCACCCGATCAGGTGATTCTAATGGGTGAGGTATAAGAAACAAAAAACATCGTATCTTGAGGCTATAAATGGTTGCTTGGCAGACCAATTTATAGTCTCAAAAATCAGGAAGTAGATAATGACTGTAAACCAAATTATTGGAGATTCACAAAAAAAGATTTATGCCAACTTTGGTAAGCGCTTTTTTGCCTGGATGATGGCTCAAAGTAGCAGCACCTATGATAAAATTGTAAGTGAGCGCAAACGTTCTCTTTTTGCCAATCTTCAAGGTAAAGTTTTAGAAATAGGCCCAGGAACAGGCCCTAACCTTCCCTACTATCCTAAAGACATCCACTGGATAGGAATTGAGCCAAATCCACACATGCATTCTTATCTGCAAAAACAAGCAGAAAAGCTGGGTTTAAACATCGACCTTCGCATTGGTAATGCTGAATGGCTAGATGCTGAAGATAACACTATAGATACTGTTGTTAGTACCTTAGTTTTGTGTTCAGTGCCGAATATAGATTATACATTACAGGCAATTTTAAGAGTATTAAAACCAGGTGGACGCTTCTTATTTATTGAACACGTCGCCGCACCTCAAGGAAGTTTATTGCGACAACTACAAAGCACAATTCGTCCGATTTGGAAAGTGATAGGTGATGGTTGTCATCCAGATAGAGAAACTTGGATAGCCTTAGAAAAGGCTGGTTTTACTAGTGTGAATTATGAGCGATTTGACGCAAAATTGCCGATTGTTAGTCCTCATATTATCGGCATAGCAACGAAGTAAAAGAACTTTTTGGGGTTACTGAGTTAAATTGAATTAAAATATTTTTCCTTGTTAATACTCCATCCATGAAGGCATGGAGTATTCTGAATACTGAATTCTGACTCCTGACTCCTGGCTTATGGATTTTCGCGCAGGAAAGTGCCAATCTGATCTAGTTCCTGTTGATTGAGGCGAAATTCTCCAGCACCGATGATTCCTTCCACCTGCTTTGCATTGCGTCCGCCCACGATCGCAGCTGTCACCGCCGGATTGTTTAAAGTCCAAGCGATCGCCACTTCACCGGCGGAGCGATCGTGTTGTTGACCAATATGCTGCAACACCTCGACTAGCTTCAGATTACGAGATAGACGTGGCTCCTGAAACTGATCGCCCTTCTTCCGCCAATCATCATCTGGTAAATTGGCAATCCGTTCAGGTGTCATCTTTCCTGTAAGCAAGCCAGATTGCATAGGTGAATACACAATCACACCGATGTTGTTTTCCTTACAAAAAGGCAGAATTTCCTTCTCGACATCGCGCTTCACCAGTGAATAAGGTGGTTGCAATGAGGTAACTGGTGCAATTTCCTGGACACGTTTCAACTGTTCTACATTAAAGTTTGAAACCCCGATATAGCGAACCTTACCTTCATCCTTGAGCTTGGCGAGAGTTGTCCAACCTTCTTCGATGTCTGAGTCAGGGTTGGGCCAGTGGATTTGGTAGAGGTCAATGGTTTCAATGTCGAGTCGGCGAAGACTATCTTCAACTTCTCGCCGCACAGAATCCGCCTTCAGGCTGCGACCCATTTCACCTTTTTCATCCCAGATCAGTGAGCATTTAGTGAAAATGTAAGGGCGACTAGCTCGACCTTTGAGTGCCTTAGCAACAACCTGCTCAGAATGTCCCAGACCATAGATAGCTGCGGTGTCAATCCAATTAACGCCAAGGTCGAGAGCGCGATTGATCGCTTCAATAGATTCCTGATCATCCTGCGCTCCCCAACCAAAAGCCCATCCACCTCCACCGATCGCCCAAGCACCAAAGCCGATTGGGGTAATGTGAAGCTCTGAATTACCAAGCTGTGTAGTTTGCATATCTACTTTCTTCAAGAATCTTTGAATCAATTGCTAGTTTAAGCTGGAAATATTTTCTCAGCAGCTATCTTAAGTATGAATTACTACTGGTGCAGACACGAAATTCAAGTACTATAGCAATCTTAAATCTTGTGTTGATACATACTATTTATACACTAGAGTTGCTTAAAGATAGTAACGTTTGTCAGTGTTTATCAAAATATGTCAGAAGATTTAAAAGGCAAAGTTGCGCTGATCACAGGTGCAAACAAAGGTATCGGGCATGAGATTGCACGCCAATTAGGTTCTAGAGGTGCTACTGTTCTTGTTGGTTCAAGAGATATAGGACGTGGTGAAGAAGCGGCGAATAAACTTCGTTTAAACCAGATCGATGCTCGATCAGTTCAACTTGATGTCATCGACCAAAAAACAATCGATTCTGTGAGTAAACAAATCGAGAGCGAATTCGGAAAACTTGACATCCTGGTAAACAATGCTGGGATATTGCTTGATAGCGATCGCCTTCCACCTAGTCAAGTTGATATTGAAACACTGCGACAAACTTATGAAACCAATGTATTTGGAGTGTTTGCAGTTACAAAAGCCCTGCTGCCACTTTTAAAAAAGTCAACAGCAGGGCGAATAGTGAATTTATCAAGTGGTTTAGGTTCTCTGACTCAAAACTCTGATCCTAATTATGAGTTCGTTCATTTTAAGCTGATTGCATATAACTCATCAAAAACAGCAGTGAATGCGATCACAGTTTTGTTGGCTGCTGAACTTAAGGATACCCCGATTAAAGTTAATGCTGCTGACCCTGGTTTCACAGCAACAGACATTAATCAATACCAAGGGTATCGCACTGTTGAGCAAGGAGCGATCGCAGCAGTGAAACTTGCTACTTTACCTGATGATGGTTCTAGCGGAGGGTTTTTTGATGAGAATGGCGTGGTTCCCTGGTAGAAAGTAGAGAGGAATTGGGAATTGGGCATTGGGCATTGGGAATTGGGCATTGGGTAGGAAAAGGGAGAGTTAAAACTTAAACGTTGAGCCTCTGAAGATAAAAGTTCAAATCTTACTCTTTATGCCCCATGCCCAATGCCCCATGCCCCATGCCCCATGCCCAATGCCCCATGCCCAATGCCCCATGCCCCATGCCCCATGCCCCATGCCCCATGCCCAATTCCCAACTTCAATAAGGATTTGAATCAATCCGTCCCCTCTTAACACTCCTGAGATAATACCCAGAGGTTGGTCTGTTTCTCAAGTTAAAGGTGTCGCCACTACGAACTTTCCAAATTTTGTAATTGGAAAAGGTTAAAGGCGTTCGGGGTTCACAGACTTCCGGTTGATGATTGCCAAGTACAAAATACGCTGCACCCCTACCCATAACTTTCACCAAACCGTTTTTATCTACAAGAACCGATGTACTTTCACTAACTGCTATGCCTAAAACACTGCTAGACACACCATCCTTAATTTGACGGGCAATGAAAGCCATAATTCGACCCATTCTTTCTCGCCTGTCGAAGTGTGTATCTACGATAGTTCCCTTCAAATTACTCCAATTGAAAAAGTTGTAAGTAAAAGTAATGTCTCGGTAGGGATCTTCGAGTGCATCTCTAGTTTCAATGCCTTTTTCAGAAGAAGCGCAAGCATCATAAACACAATCACTTTGGATCATCGCACCCGCACTGGTGCCACCAACACCACCTCCCTTAAGGTAAACTGACTTAACAGCAGCCTCAAGCTTGGTATCCTTCCAGTTGCGGATGTATTGACATTGGTCGCCGCCAGCAAAGAAAATCACATCAGCGTTTCTGACTTTTTCAAAAATCTCGGCTTTGTTTGCTTCTTGTCTGTTGCGAATCAGAAGAGTTTCCACAGAATTTACACCCTTCATAGCAGAAATTAGCCGATTGTAATCGTGATTACCATTAGTGCGGAGAACTACAACATTAACTTTAGTACTGGAATTGCTACTTCCCCGAACTTGGTTAATCATCCACTGGATAGCATCATCGACATCGGGGCCCCCTCCACCTAAGCTTAGGACTGGCCCCCCTAAAGAGGGACGGACATCAGATGAAGGAGAGGGAGAGGGGGAGGGGCGGACATCAACAGTGTCACCCAGGAAGTAGCGTTTCCAGCTTGCAATAAAACGGGTTATTAGGAAGGTTCCCATTTTCAACAACTTGATTCCTGTACTTTTCAAGCGCCTTGCTATGCTTGGGAATGCCTTTGTCATACTAAACTTCTAGAGCAAACTGCAATTATTGCTAGGCTGTGACGCATTTTAGTTGCTTATTTATTCGTGAAATTTGTCCTTTGTCATTAGTCATTTATCAGTTATCCAATGACCCATGCTCAATGACAAATGACAGTCTTAACGAAAATTATGCAATTTAGACGCGCATTAGCTTAACTCTGGCACTAGAGAGGGTAGAATTTCCAGCGTACAGGGCTTGTACTGTTTTTTAACGCCATAACCCAGAGTAATCATGAATTATCTGCACTACTCTGCGAAAATCTCCATATTGCTTGTGTCCTTTATAGCGCTTCTCCAATGGAAGCAATACATCACAATACACGGTGAGGGCACAGCAATGCTGTGCCCTACGATCGCTTGTAGCGATAACCGCTATAATTTCGACCAGATGAAATCCAAAATTGAAAACCAAAAAGGTAACTCTGAATACAGTTCGGATCAACTGGAGAAGTAGGAGGAGAAAAAAGAAAAACTCCCCCTACTCAAGAACTGCTTGCCTCAACAAATAATTTTCCTTAACCAAAAAATAGTGGCTAATTCCCAATCATTAGGCCGAATTACACGCCTTCCCTATGCAACGAAATTAAGAAATTAAAACGCTTGCTGATTGGGTCTTTCAACAAAGAAGGAGAGAGGCGATCGCGATCGCTGCTTTTAAATAATACGCTTAACTCTTGATAGGGATTGTTGGTTGTTGAATCCCAGTTGATTTGCCCAACGTACTTGTCATTTTCGCGATCGAGCGTAACATTCTCTTCCTTATGCAACGCCCCGGTAAGGCGATTAGGTTCCACCAGCTTCACTTTTATATTATCCACAAGATCGGGATGCGCTGGCGTAACAGAAATGCGTAATGGCGATGCAGAATAAAATCCGCTTCTGCCGCCCAAGAAAGTATATTGCCAATCAAGCTCCATCACAGCACAAGCAGTAAAAAAATCACCCACGCTGTCAGAGATCAGTCTCAAGTGGCGATTGGTTTGGGTTTCTGTTGAAGGTAAGGTAGATAGATTTGTCATTGTTGTTGTGTCCAATGTTTAAGTTGTTGAAATTTACCTAATATCTTCATCGCATCTCTAAAGTCAACGCCTTCTTTGGCGCAGCCTTTAGAGGATGTTTGAAAAGTCCTATTGTCGGCATCAAAAATTTTAGATCCCCCTAAATCCCCCTTACTTAAAAAGGGGGACTTTGATTCCGGTTCCCCCCTTTTTAAGGGGTTAGGGGGGATCTAAAGTGCCTAAAGTCACAGCAAAACACTTTTCAAACAACCTCTTAGGTGTTGTTCCCTATAATTGCGGAATGCGAATTCGCAGCCCAGGCCGGAGTACGGTAAGGTCGGGCCCAATCATATCTCGATTAGCCTCGTAAATTTCCCTGAACCTATCGCCATCACGGTAAGCTCTTTGGGCTATCAAAAAGAGATAGTCATTTGGTAGCACAACATATTCTTTCCCAGGTTCAGGTCTGTTTGTTGGCAGTATTGGAATGTAAAGTATCTGCCCAAGTAAAAGGGAGTTAGGGTTCGGCCCAATTACATTTTTATTAGCCTCATAGATTAACGTGAAGAGACTTTCATCACCGTAAGCTCTCTGAGCTATCTTTGATAAATCGTCACCTTGTCGCACAACGTATGTTTTGCTTGGTATGGGTTCTTGAAGTGGTGGCGCGGTGAAATCTTCAGGTAGGTTGGGCAAGTTCTTCAGAAAACTGATACTTGGCGAGAAAAAGTACTCACCGCCCTTGAGAGTTACGAAGTTTGCAAACTTGACATCAGATTTTGTGGTTGGTTGATCCCGCTCTTTTAACCAGTTTTGCGCTGGCTGTGGCACTTCTTGAATCACCGGATCGCTTTGACCAGGTTGGCTTTGACCGCCAACTGCATCCAATCCGGTTCTGTCGTAATTTTTATTTGGTACACCATCGCGCGACCCGGACATATCCGGTTCAAGGAATCTGGGATTGTTAGACCAGAACCGCTGAATAAACTCAAATTGTTCCCAAATATCAGATTGGTAGCACATGAATAGCAACCCAACACCACTTGTAGGTAGTCGATCGAGATTGCTATAGTCGCTGATCTCTGTACCATAGGTGACTCCGCGCCGTGTAATCCGATGTCCAAGCTCCTGTTCTTGGCTCTTAGCAAAAGGCCCGTCTTTACTCACCGATTCTAGCCGGGGATTAGTTGTGCGAAGATGCGCTTGGAATGGACATTTCAATCCAGCAGCATCATTACTATAGTCAAAGTCATTTAGGTTTTTTTGCCCGTCTTTTTCTGATTGGACAAGTGGTGTACCATCTTCAAAACGTCCTACTGCCATCGCTCCAGCTTGCTGAGGAGAGATGCCCAATGCATTACCCAAGGCAACTTCGGCTTTTTTAAATCCTTGAACATTTTGCTCAAGTTTGCGAAAGACAAGAAAACTACCAAAGCTAACATTTTGAGTGCCAAAGGGATCTTGAACCAGGGCAAGATTGAGTCGAGCGCTGAACAGATTTTTGGCAATATTGCCTTCTTCTTCGACTACATCTTTCTGAAAAAAGAGCGGGTTACCGACACCATCTGTGAAGCCAAAAGGCTCAACAACATGAAGGTCGTCAGTATTCTCAAACTTGCGACGGATTACGAGTCCTGGCTCAACAGTAGCAATAGTAGCAATGTTTTGAAGCTGGTTAGTAATTTCTGATTGTTTTTTCTTCACCTCTTCTAAACAATTGGCCGCTATGATGACCAATGCATCAATCTCGTTCTGAAATCCTCCTTCCCAAGCGCTAACTGGTGGATCTAGAAGTGCATACTGTCGCGTCTTCATGCCGTCTTGGAAGACATCACTATAGTCATCATTTAGTTGTTTTTCGTCAGGTGTTTTTCGATTCTGAAGATTGGGACTTTTCGGCTGTTGAGAATTAGGTAAACCTAGTTTTGCGTAGCCTGACGAAGATAAAGAGAAGTGGACAAATACACCTGCATCACATTTTTCATTTCTCCAGGCAACAGCATCATCTAACTGCTTCTTGGTAGAGATAATATCTTTGTTTGCAAGTTGAGCAATCCATTGCTTAAGCGATCTGATTCTGTCCAGATTGTCTTTGGGTTTGGGAAAAGTTAAGAAAATATGTACAGAGTTGTCTCTTCCATGTGATTTGAGAATGTTGCCTTGCAAGTCTTCAAGAACATCTTGATACTGTTGGTCGTTCTGGTCAATAGGTTCTTTGTTGGAATTGAGGTCTAGTGGCATTGTTTACTCCTTCAAAAATTAAGATTCCGATTCCGTGCTTACTAAGCGATCGCGTTTTAGAGGTCTTGTACCAAATCACAACTTCTGTCCGGTTGTAAACTTCCTGATTCGATATCGGAAATGGGTATGCCAACTACCACGCAGCGTTTGTTAGTTGGATTTATTCCACTGGCGTCTAAAGTTGCCAAATAAACTTTATAAACAACTGTGTAGTTCCTGCCGAAATCTGGCTGCGCTCGACGGATTTCCAAGATGACTTCGTTCTCACTGAGAGCTGTTGAGGCGACCTCAACACACTTTGCAATTAGTTTGTCATGCTGCACTGTAATGTTGTCACTCATGGTTATTGATCTCCTAATTTTGGTTTTCTCTTGGTTTGGGATTACAGTTCTTTAATCCGAATGTTGCGGAACTGAACTACTTCGGTATGGCACTGGAAGCCAATGAAACCTTCTGAACGCTTCTTCTTACCATCGCTGGGATCGGCAAATCTCAAGAGTTCCGAGAAGGCTCCTTTACTAACTAATTGACCATTGAGTTTGACCTCAATCTCATTACCTTGCACTCTGATTTCATAGCTGTTCCAGTATTCTTGATTACCAGAGTTGCGCGGACTTAAGACTTTAGCAGCCCATTTTTGAGCGGGGAAAACTTCATACACTGCACCCGTTTTGTGTAAGGGACTACCATAAACGTTATTGAGAAAGTCGTAACCACGCTCATCGATTTGGATTTCGGTGCTGGAGTTATAGAAGCTATTATCAAGAGCCTTGGGCTCTGGTGTTCGCAGGAAAATACCAGAGTTGGCTTCGATGTCGAAGGCTTTCCAATCCAACTTCAGGATGAAATTCTGGAATTTTTTCCGAGTAAACCAGAGAACACCCAGGGCGACATTCTTATTACCAACACCTGCACCAAGCACAGCACCACTCTGATTTGGGACATCAAAGAAGTTTTGGCTACCTGATGCTGCAATTTCCCAACCATCAGCCTTGAAGTTACCTTGATAAAGAGTTTCAAAACCTGGTTCGTCGTCAATAGTTTGAACTTGGGAGTAGCGTTCAATAATTGAGCGAGCAATTTTACGGGATAGGGTTAGCCCTGTGGGTACGGGATTTGCTGAACCAACGGTAGTGAAAATAGACTGATCTACGCAATAGGCATTAGATACGTGGTGGAAACGACCATTTACATCTGTTACCGATGTGGTGAAGTCATTACCAATCCACAATGTCCCTGATTCGTGATAAGTGGTACCGATTCCATCTTCCCCACCGCTAAAGAACTCAATCGGTGCATTGGGGTCTTTTTTGGTGGCACTGCCTTTTGGTTGACCAGCCAACGCCTCAATGAAAGCAAAAGCTGCTTCAGACTGAGCGTCTCGAACTTGTTTGTCTGCGGGTGTTTCTACTAGGTTTACAAATGCTTTAGGTACGCGCAGTTCCCGCCCGTTCTCAAAGTACAGATCATCGCCAGTACCGCCGAAGGGATTGACACTGATCCAACTACTATTAGGATTACCGATTGGGGTTGTGCGATCGCCAAATGTTTCGCCACAGGTGCGAATGCCGATCACAACCTTGTTCTCAATCGTCCCGGTAGTTTGAGCGCTGAGAATCTTTTCAAACTCCTCAATGTTCGGCACTACCCGGTAGAGGAACTCTTCGGGATTATTGGGGGCATTAGGAAAGGCTGGGGTGAATACATTCGGGGCAGCATAAAACTGAAAGTGGAATTGTCCCGGGCCTTTGGTTGTTTGTGTTGAGCCTGGGATGTGGAGAGCAGCAGTCTGCAACTCTTTTTCCAGTTCTGACGGGACACCCAAGGCGGGGCGGGCGATCTTCCAAATGAAGTTGCCACGAACGTGAACCATCAAGTTCCGCCCGATCAACTCGGAGTTCGGCAGCAAAGCTTTGGGGCGTGGGAATGAGTTTAAAGCCAGACGTGTTGAGTTAACGGTATTCCCTGCCAGCACGATCGCAGCGCTGGGTTTGACATCCAGACGCACGACACGAGCTTGGCTCTTGTTATTGGGGTCAAACGGATTTTTTAAAGCCACCACAATTTGGGTGACAACGCCGTTACTAGTTTCTAACTTGATTACCTCGGCGTTGGGCACGAGAAACAGCCGTCGGTTGGCATCATTTTTATCACTGGCTTCGCGGATGGCATCGAGCAGCAGAGGTAAGCTGCTAAACTTGTCCATACTAAACAAGCCAGACCCCGGCGATTGACCTAGCACTGCGATCGGTGGATCTTGCACTGTTGTTAGTGACGGCACCTTGCTCAACACGCTTTTGGCACGGTCTTTGAGAATATCGAACAGATCACCATTGATAAAGTCGGCGACGGGCCAAGTGCCGATTTCACGCTCTACATATTCATAGCCGTCGGGCTGCCCTTTGAGCCGCAGATATTCCACAACCTCGGCGGGCCACTGTTTGAGATCCTCTTCGACCAGGCGCGGTGTCCAGCCGCCCCAAAACAGCGATTTGCCACCCACACAACGGTGATGGTCATTTAGCCTATTAGCACCGGCATAGTTTGAGGGTTCGCTGATATTTCTTCCCTGGGAATTTGGCTCAACCAGTGGTTCCAAAACTGAGTTAAATAAGTTACCAACGCGAGTCAGATTTTGAAAATGTTCGCTGATCAGGAATGGCCCAGATTCCAAAACTAGAATGCGTGGTTGTTGGTTTGGTAAGTCCTTACCAAACTCAAACAACTTGGTAGCTGTGTATGCACCATACATCCCTGAGCCAATCACCACAGCGTCAAATTGGCCACCTGCTTGTGCTGCGAGGATTTCTTCCCAAGTATTGCAAACTAAACGAGCAACTGCATCTAATGCAAAAGTCGTTCTTTGCACATCAGGTATTGGCAAGGACTGTCCTGAATCAAAAAGTCTATTTAAAGGCATGACAATTTTCCTTAATCATGATTTGTTTTCAACAAAATTTGAATGCAATTTTTACTGTGCATTTAAATTCGGCTGAAGTTTTCGATTGATTGTTTACTATGCGGCTGTTTATTAATCAGTGCCGCAAGAGAGTTATACCAATTTAATGTGAAGTTGCACATATCTTGATCCCCCTAAATCCCCCTTAAAAAGGGGGACTTTGAATTCCCCCCTTTATAAGGGGGGCTAGGGGGGATCGAATTCTATGCAGCTTCATAAAGAATTGGTATGAGGACTTAAATTGACAGAACGATAATTATGCAGATAAGCTGTAATCTGCTTTCTCAGATCCTTCTGTGATTGCGCTGTTTCCTATTTACCCTATCAGGAGCGCCTAGCTACTTAATGATGACGTAATTGAAAAAAATCACATCTGTAACCCCACTAAATTTACTCTGCTCAAGGAATTAAATCAGTTATTAGTTATTCACTTTTTGCTGACGCAATGCACGTTGAAAAACTATCACCCCTTAATTAAAGATTTATGCAAGTTCAAAAAAATGACGTTTATGTACTTCGATTCAGTAATAGTTAAGGACAGCTAAATTTAGCTGTCCCTGATGTTATATAGGAATCCGCTTTGATTTCTGAACTAATTTGCGTAGGCAGGCAATAGGCAATCTTGCTACAGTCAAGAAGGCTTCTTAGTTGTACTGAGTTTTTTCACCAAATCAAATATGAGTCCTATATAGGGCTTGCTGAAAAAGTCTGATGGCTGGGGTAGGCAATAGGGAATAGGCAACAGGCAATAGTTTCATCGTGATTTTTGGTGTTTTTTTGTGACCTAATCCATTAGAAATGCAAAATTTTTCAGCCTGATACCCCAATTTACTTGCACCTGTTTCTACAAAAATAGCCCCAAAACATTGAGAAATCAACGTTTTATAATTATTCAGCAGACCCTATATATAAAACAGTGTATTCTCTGGACTACCAGGCGATTTGCGATCGCTCTTGCACAACTTGCTGATACACTTCTTCAGTTTGCTTGGCTAATTTCGGCCAGCTAAAGCGCCGCTCTAAATCCTCATAAGCGTTATCCACCAACCATTGGCGATATCCTGGATTTTTCAGCACTTCCAAAATTCCCCAAGCTAAAGAATCGGGATTGTTTACCCAAGTCACAATGCCTGTTTTGGTATGTTGCACCACTTCTGGAAAACCACCCGTATCAGAAACTACTACAGGAACACGAGAAGCAAAGCTTTCTAAAGCCACAATTCCAAAGGGTTCGTAAAGACTCGGAAAAACGGCGCAGTCAGCGACAGTTTGAAATTTATCTAAGTAATCATCGGAGAGAAAACCGGTAAAATAGCAATGATGCCAAATTCCTAAATCCCAGGCTTGGCGCTTGAGATGGTCAGTATTGCCACCACCGACGATGACAAATTTAACATTGCCTCCCAGTTCCGAAAGGATTTTGGGTGCAGCATTGAGTAATATAGGTACACCTTTTTCGTAGGTCATGCGACCGAGGTAGTAAACGATTTTCTCATTGTCTGTGGCAAATTGGCGGCGAAAATCCAGAGCATGAAAATCGATGTGATGCTGTTTCTTTTCGGCTCGGATACCGTTATAAATGACATCGATTTTGTCCCAAGGACTGTGTAGCGCTCGTTCTACTTCTTGGCGCATATAGTCGCTACAAACAATAATCCGCCAAGCATTGTAAGCGAGCAAGGTTTCTTTGCCATTTATATAGCCTTGGATGTCTGTGTGAATACCGTTATAGCGTCCGTATTCTGTAGCGTGAATTGTGGCAATTAGTGGTATTTTAAAATTATGCTTGAGAGCGATCGCAGCATCTCCAACTAACCAATCATGGGCATGAATTAAATCAAAGGGCCCTTCCTCCAAGATCAACTTACCACCGTGATCTCCCATACTCAAGTTGAGATTAACTACCCAGTGGAAAAAATCGTTACTATGTCCAACTGGCACGCGATGTATGTGTACTCCCTCAACCACCTCATACATCGACGCTTGACCAAACTCCGCTGTAATTAGATGGACTTCATGCCCTAGCTTTACCAGTTCCGGGTACAACTCCGCTACATGACGCGCAATTCCCCCAACAATCCTTGGTGGAAACTCCCAACTCAGTACGAGTATCTTCATTTACTACACTCCCCAACACTTTATAAATATCTAAATAACTACATTTACCTAAAAATACAAGTCTGGCGAATGCAGTGAGTACTTTTACTAAAATTTTGAGATTTTTTAACAGTAATTTTGGTAATTCGTAATTCGTAATTTGAACAATTGAGCCTCCCATTCGCAATTCAGGCTTTAAGAAGGGGTGACGTCACAGACAGCATGAACTTGATCGCGCCCTTGCTGTTTGGCTACATAGAGCGCTTTGTCTGCTGCATTAATCAAGTCTGGCGGCGAAATTTCGCAATTTGGCACAATGCTGACAACGCCTAGACTTACGGTAATGCGATCGCACACACGAGACTGAGCATGGGGAATAGCTAAGTCGCGGACTGCTTGTCGAATAGTTTCAGCTAGATAGATTGCTCCTTGAATCTCTGTATTAGGCAGAATCACAGCAAATTCTTCCCCACCGTAACGGGCGACTAAATCGGCTGGACGCTTAACAATGTTTTTGAGGGCACTTGCCAATTGCCGCAAACAATCATCTCCTGCTAAATGACCATAAGTATCATTGTAAAGTTTAAAAAAATCGACATCGAACAAAATTAAAGATAATGCTAGTTGTTCACGTTTGAGTCGCTGCCATTCACCCTCAAGATACTCATCAAATCGGCGGCGATTGGCTATTTGAGTCAAGCCATCTAGGGTAGCTAATCTTTGTAGTTCTTCATTGGCAGCTTGTACTTGCTGATAGAGTACAGATTGATGAATAGCGATCGCTACCTGACTTGCTAACTGTTGCAACAAATTAACTTCAAAGGCTTGCCAGTAACGAGGTGCGGCACACTGGTGAGCAATCAGTAAACCCCATAGATGCTCTCCATTCAAAATCGGCACTATTATAGCAGCCTTAATTTGATAGAGTTGTAATAACTTAAAAAGATCGGCTGAAAAATCAGACTCCTGAATATCATGGAAGACTTTAGGTAATCCCTGGTAATAGTCGCTAAAATCTCGGTTGAGCGAAAATGGATGCATTGTCAGTTCTAATCTCTGGGGGTAGTCATCACCCAATGACTCCGCCGCAAAATTGCCACTTCCGTCAGATTCTAACTGGTAGATAGCTACGGAATCTGAACCCAAACACTGGCGAATACTGTTGACTGTTGTATTCAGAACCTCTTCCAAATCCAGTGATTGCCGAATCTGTTGAGTTACTTCAGTAATTAGCCGTTCTCCCTCTGCTTGTTGTCGCAGCATTGCTTCGGCTTGTTTGCGAGTGTTAATGTCTTCTACTGAGCCAAGAATCTGCGTCGGACTACCGTTAGCATCTCTGGCAAATACAACTTCTCGTGTATTCAGCCAACGCCAATCCCCATTTTTGTGTCGAAATCGATATTCGGTGGAAAGAACTTCATTGTCTTGCAGATTGACGAAGCGACTTGGTACGTCATAGCAGAGATGTCGGTCGTCTGGATGAAAGCAATTTATGAACCACTGCGGATCTGCTTGACAAATTTCCTCTGGGGAGTAGCCTAAAACTGTCACACTTTTCTCATTAAGATAAATGCTTGTTCCTTTTAAGAGGTCAAATAAATATAAAATATGCGGTACGGTATTAGCAACCTTTTGTAGAAAGTCTTGACTTGAGCGCAATGCTTCTTCAGCTTTGTGGCGTTCGCGCAGCGCTGCTTGGTATTCACTAATATCTCGTCCCTCAGAAATTAGTAGTGTCAGACGCCCTGCTTCATCAAGTATAGGACGCAGTGAGAAATCAATCGTAATAATTTGATAATCTCGACCTAAAACGTCAACTTCATAGCGAATCGATTCACCATTAGCAGCAGATGCGATCGCAGTTTTTAATTGTTCTTGTGTCTCTGAAGAAATTGTCCACCATTTTGCTTCCCAAAATGGCTTACCTACCACTTCTTCTCGACTAATCCCAGCAAAGTCCAGTGCTGTTTGGTTCGCTTCTAATACTATTCCATTCGGCTCAAGCAATCCGATAAACTGAATGGTTTGATTGAAAATCGCCCGGAATTTTTGCTCATTTTCACTTAGAGCTTGTTCTACCTGTTTACGATCGGTAATATCTCGTCCAACAGATTGAAGTTCTACAATCGTACCCTGGTCATCAAATATCCCTCGAATAATCCACTGCGTCCACCGCACCCCTTGGCAAGCTACGACGCGATTTTCAATGGTGATAACGGGATTTTCTAAGCTGATGGAATTTACCAGACTAAACACACGTTCTTGGTCTTCCTCAAACACAACAGGTTTGTAGTGCTGACCAATAATTTTGTCTCGCTCCAGTCCAAAAAATCGACAGTAAGCTTCATTAACAAAGGTAAAAGTGCCATCTGGTAAGCCTCTAGCAATCAGTTCCGTTTGGTCTTCGAGGATGGCACGAGAACGCGCTTCGCTCTCTTGCAGTGCAGCTTCTACTTGTTTACGAGCGCTAATATCAAACAATAAACCCTGAAGTAACTGAGTTTGTCCATCGGCATCAAGAACGAGATTAGCTTGATTTCGTACCCAAATTATTCTGCCATCCCGCCTAATCATTCGATACTCGATACTCAAAGGCTCTCCGTTAGCGATCGTAGCGTTTACAGCTTGGCAATAGCGATCGCGATCGTCTGGATGAGTGTAATCTAACCAACTATTCAAGAAATCAGGATTCCAGTTTTCGGGAGAAATGCCCAATAATTGTTGCAGTTGCGGACTAATATAAGCAACTTTTGCAGTAGTATTAATCGGTGAAATATAAACAACGCCCGGAATTTGTTCTACCAGAGTGCGATACTTTTGTTCTGCCTCAGAGAGTTTTTCTTGGGCCTGCTTACGACTCATGATGTTTTGAATTTCTACAATAAAGTATATTTTGCTGTTAGAAATCCCGCACTAGAGGCACACTCAAGGATGGTTGAGCCAACACTGAGTCAGTCTGGCTTTTTGAAAGCACTTGAAGCTGCTGTTGACAGCCTGTGTATTTAAAATTAACGGATGTTGATGAAGAATACAGAATTCAGAATTCAGAATAGGGAAATTATGGTGGGGGAATAATAAGATATCACAGTCAGACGATCGCGTACTTACTATCACTGCACTATCCGCCACTTGCACTCCCATTCATTCTGAATTCTGACTCCTAACTCCTAACTCCTGAATTCTGAATTCTGACTCCTGAATTCTGACTCCTGAATTCTGACTCCTGACTCCTGAATTCTATTAGTTTTGATCCAAGCGCAGTACTGCCATAAAGGCTTCCTGCGGTACGTCCACAGTACCCACAGATTTCATCCGCTTTTTACCTTTTGCTTGCTTCTGTAAAAGTTTTTTCTTCCGACTGATGTCACCACCGTAGCACTTGGCTAGTACATCTTTCCGCAAGGCGGGGATGTGTTCGCTGGCAATAACTTTACTACCAATAGATGCCTGAATTGGTACTTTGAATTGATGGCGGGGAATTAGTTCCTTGAGTTTTTCTGCCATTGCCCGCCCGACATTGTAAGCTTTATCTCGATGCACAATCATCGCCAAAGAATCCACGGGATCGCCGTTGATCATAATATCCAGCTTCACCAGAGGATTTTCACGGTAGCCGATGATGTGATATTCCATACTGGCGTAACCGCGCGATCGCGATTTCATTTGATCGAAAAAGTCAGTTACTACTTCCGCCAAGGGTAGCTCATAAGTAAGAGTAGTTCGTCCTTGGGCGAGATATTTCATATCTTTGAAGATACCACGGCGATTTTGTGACAACTCCATCAAAGCGCCGACATAAGTTTCCGGCGTAATCATCTCGACTTGGACGTAAGGTTCTTCAATTCTTTCGCGATCGTTGGGAGAAGGCAAGCGACTAGGATTATCGATGTACAGTTCCTCACCTTTGAGGGTAATCACCTTATAAACCACCGAAGGGGCTGTAATGATTAAATCTAGGTTATACTCTCGCTCTAGACGTTCCTGGACAATTTCCATGTGCAGCAAACCCAAGAACCCACAACGGAAGCCAAACCCCATCGCGCTAGAAGTTTCTGGTTCGTAGTGCAGCGCGGCATCATTGAGTTCCAGCTTTTCCAAGGCTTCCCGCAAATCTTCAAATTGATCAGCATCAATGGGGAACATCCCGCAAAAAACCATTGGGTTCGCTTCTGCGTAGCCTGGTAAAGGTGACTCCGCTTTCGCTTTACTGAGGGTAATTGTGTCTCCTACCCGTGCATCAGCTACAGCTTTAATTGCCGCTCCCAAATAGCCTACTTCCCCAGCGTGGAGTTCATCAACTTGCTTTTGAGTCGGAGAAAGGACACCTAACTCATCAATTTCAAATTCTTTACCGGATGCCATTAAATGGATGCGATCGCCTTTTTTCACGGTTCCATCCATCACCCGGAAATACACAATTACTCCCCGGTAACTGTCGTAATAGCTATCAAAAATTAACGCTCGTAAGCGTTCATTTATGGTATTGGGCGGTGGCGGTATCCGCTCAACAACTGCTTCTAAAATCTCATCAATACCAATTCCTTCTTTAGCAGAGGCCAGAATTGCACCACTGCAATCTAGACCGATAATTTCTTCAATTTCGCCAATTACCCGTTCTGGTTCTGCCCCAGGCAAATCAATTTTATTTAAAACCGGGATAATTTCCAGGTTATTCTCTAAGGCTAAATATACATTTGCCAGAGTTTGCGCCTCCACACCTTGGGACGCATCTACTACCAATAGCGCTCCTTCACAAGCAACAAGAGAGCGGGAGACTTCATAAGAGAAATCGACGTGTCCCGGAGTATCAATCAGGTTCAGCACATACTGCTGACCATCTTTCGCTGTGTAGTTCATCCGGGCAGCTTGCAGCTTAATGGTAATGCCGCGCTCCCGTTCTAGATCCATGTTATCGAGAAACTGTTCCTTCATCTGCCGGTCTTCAACAGTGCCAGTAGCTTGTAGTAAGCGATCGGCGAGGGTTGATTTCCCGTGGTCGATGTGAGCAATAATACAAAAATTGCGAATGCGAACTGCGGGAACGTCAGTCATATACTATCTTTGCCTTAGCAGCAACCAAAGTTAAAAGAGCAATTTACTTAATGTATTTTAATGCTTTCTTAGCCAAGACGCTGCTTTTAATGGGGAGTGGGGACTGAGGATTGGGGAGTGGGGACTGAGGATTGGGGAGTGGGGAGTGGGGAGTGGGGACTAGGGACTGGGGAATGGGGACTAGGAACTAGGAAAGAGTTTTCCTAACCTAATCCCTAATCCCTAATACCCAATACCCAATACCCAGTACCCATCTTCACTCCATCTTCAACTTTCGATCTAAATAGGTGGACTTTTAAGAATATTATGAAAGTCTATTTGTCGCTGCTAGTATTCAACAGCTAGGAGCGTACAATAAATGTAAATAAGTACATGTAGGGATCATGTAGGGATCATGGGCAATTACGACCCGTAATTACCCAGAATCACTGATTTATCGGCAAAACTTCTAGAGCTATTGTCTAGTCAGTTATATGAAAAATGTGATTTGAAACTTAAAGCCTGTTACTTTGGTGCTATTTCAGGGAACTATATAACTGTCCCTTTGAAGATTTTTCAGCGAATTAGCCCAGACTTATGAATATAACTGCTTTACAAAGCTTTAGACAAAACCAATTCAGAGTATATCAAACCTATGAATATGCAAGAGAAAACTACCGAAGCGGAAAACACACGAACCGATAAGGTAGAAATTGCTGTCCGCCTAGACTCCGAGTTACTAGAGCAAATTCAGCATCTCACCAATGACCCAAGTAAAGTAATTGAGGTGGCGATTCGCCAGTGGTTGCGGGGTGAAATTCTCAGAGATGATGAATTGACGCGCACGCCTGTGCGTACCCCCGTTCCTCCTCGCGGTGAATGGAACGATTGACGCTATTAGTCAGCTGTCAATAGAAATTAAAAAAGTAAAGTTTGTCAATCTGGTTTCCAGAACACCAAGAAATACCCAATCAAAAACAAAAAAGCTGTAAAAGTTTATGCATAAATTTTAACGGCTTTAGTAAAATTACGGTCGGACACCCTTTGTCTATCCAACTCAATTAATGACTATTACTGCCAATTCCCAATTGCCAAATGTATTTTCCCAAAATCTGGAATCTATTACCAGTAAGACTGATAGTTCATTACCAGCTCTAGGTGCAGAGTTGGTGTATACGCAAGATGGGGCAGGGCGCTATCTGACCTTTTATTGGCAGCACAGCGAACTCCTGGGGTTAAATACTGAAAAAATAGTTGACGAGCTGAACCAGACTCAAACCTTTGCTCCGGTGGATAAGGTTACTTATTTAGAACGATTGCACCGAATTTTGACGGGTTTGATACCAGAAAGGTTTCAGTGCTGGTTTAGCTACCACCAGGAATTATTTGAGTTGGACTTAGTGATTAGTCCGATTATGCCGAGCTTGGGAACAACTGCCACTACAGTTTTAGTGATGGGACGTTTAGTGCAAGCGACACTCAACAAAAAACAAGTGCGCGTGGCATCAAAAACGCCCACACAAATAGAGCTGGCTTTACGTTCACAACAACACCAAAAACTGGTAAATCGCATTACCAGAAATATTCGCCGGACATTGGATTTAGATATTATTTGGCAGCAAACAGTTGATAGCTTGGGGAAAGCACTGCGGCTAGAGCGCTGTATTATTTGTCCTTATCAGCCCTCTAGCTCAAAAGTACAGGTGAAGGCTGAGTATCGCCAGCCAGAACTCAAATCAATGCTTGGCTCAGAAATAGATGTAGTTTCTGAGCCAGCTTTTGCTCAAGCCTTGGCAACCCTAGAACCAGTTGTGATGGAAGTGCCTGGATACACTGAGTCTGGACGGCAGAAAACTTTGGTGGTTACGACTTGCTATCAAGACCAAGCCAATGGATTGGTTGCCTTGAATTGGCAGGATGAATGCTACACATTAACAGAATCGGAATTAGAACTAGCAAAAGAAGCAGCAGATCAATTGGGAACTGCGATCGCTCATGCTACTTTATATAAAGAATTAGAAGCAGCGCGTCAAAAAGCCGAAGAAGCTTCTCGCCTCAAAAGCGAGTTTCTGGCTAATGTATCCCACGAAATTCGTACCCCCCTCAACGGCATGATTGGCTTCTTGAAGCTGATTTTGGAAGGGATGGCAGACGACCCAGAAGAACAAAACCAATTTTTGACAGAAGCTCATCAGTTATCGATACATCTGCTGAATATCATTAACGACATTTTGGACATTGCCAAAATTGAAGCTGGCAAAATGGAGCTAGCTTACGCTCCAGTCAAGCTCAATGAGCTATTCAGTGATGTAGAAAGTTTCATGCGTCCCCAAGCAGAAATGAGAAACCTCAGCTTTGGGATGCAAATGCCTGCCACTTCCGATGAAATCATTGTCCAAAGCAATTACCAACGGTTGCTACAAGTGATGCTCAATTTGGTAGGTAATGCCATCAAATTTACCCATGAGGGTGGTGTCACCGTCAGCGCTGATTTAGTACTAAAAAAAGCGAAGCCGAACTTTCAAGGTCAGGAATTTCCTGGCATGGTAAGAGTACGTGTAGCAGACACGGGTATCGGTGTTTCCTTGGATAAACAAGATAAACTGTTTCAGTTATTCTCTCAGGTAGATGGCTCCCGCACTCGCCATTATGGCGGCACAGGTTTAGGACTGGCAATATCCCAGAAGTTAGTGGAGGCAATGGGTGGCGAGGTACATTTTTATAGTCTAGGCGAAGGACTTGGCTCAACAGTCACATTCACCGTGCCACTGTATCAACAACCAGTTATGGTTTCATCTACTGATAGCGACTCAATAAGTAGTGCTGAGTAATGAGTAATGAGTAATGAGTAATGAGTGCTGAGTTTGGATACTTGGTAATACTGGGTTTTGAGTTTTAAACTTTAAAGTTTTTTAGTAATTATTATTTAACCCACCTTCCGCACCCAGGACTGTCATAATCGGTTATTACTGAGGCAAACCTCTTGAAATAGTATAAAATAATACATCTTCTGTGAAGCAATAACTACTTAGTATTGAGTTGATATGCTAAGAAGACTCTACGTGATGTTCAAAACTCTCTCGGCTATGAATAAGCATGATCTATACCGGAATAGCACACTTGTTTATTTGGAAGCATAAGCACGTTTTAACGGCAATCTTGTCCTTCCACCGACAGCAAGACTTTCAGACGTAACGTAGCGGCTCATGTCATGCTCACTACTTTTACCCCTCATTGTCATTACCGTTATATTTAATAAACCAATTTGTACTACTAACAATTCCTGCTGTTAGACACTGGGTTTTGATCCTTTGTAGTTTCTCGTTTACTCTAGCTTGAAGAGAGTCTAAAATTCGTTTAGCCTTTTCTGTCATTGCAGCTACATATTGCCTCGTTTTTGAAGTATCCTCTGTATTCGCCCAAAAATCTTTTTGCTCCTCTAACCATATTTCTGCTCTATTTACTTCATCAAATGCATAACCTAGTTCTCGTATGGCTTCGTCATTAAGCTGATTAGCTATACATACACGCATACGCCATAAACAATCTTCTAAGGTGCCATAGTAGTAGTCTTGCTTTTCACCGTCAGGTGCGTTATTGTCCTGTCTTACGAACATCCACTTACTTTCATCTGGATATTTGCTATTAACCATAAGCCTTTTCGTTATGGAATGCGTTCTTTACGACATTAGTAAATAGTACAGTTTTTACCAAGACCCGAACATAGTGTCAAATGTCAATACGACCTCTGTGAGGGTTGGCAGCTTGCAAAAGAGACTTAATGGGATAAAGTCAGATTACTCATTACTCAGCACTCTTGAAGGGTATTGGGAAAAAACCTTCCTTGTTCTCACTTCCTTGCGTTCTCTTTCTTACTTCACAGGCTAAAGTAGAGTAGGAGGGCTTGCATGAAAAATTGTTCAGCTAATCTAATATCAAGTTGCTAAAACCAGCAGTGGTTTAGTCAAAAGTCATAAAAAACTGACACCTGACAATCTAGCGGCAATTAGATTTAGGATCGATTTAACAAAGCTGGAAAATAAAACTTTGGATAATGGTTAATGAGTAAGGGTGCATTGGTTACAGAGATCGTTATTATTCAATGCCCCATGCCCCATGCCCCATGCCCCATGCCCATCCCTAACTTAGCAGGTCTAAACTATGGAACTTACAATTGACAACGTTGAAACAGTCTTAGATGAAATGCGCCCTTATCTTATGTCTGATGGCGGCAATGTGGAACTGGTAGAACTTGATGGGCCTATTGTAAAATTGCGTCTGCAAGGTGCTTGTGGTTCTTGTCCCAGTTCTGCAATGACTCTGAGAATGGGAATTGAGCGCCGCCTTAAGGAAATGATTCCCGAAATTGCAGAAATTGAGCAAGTAGTGTAGGGATTGGGGACTGGGGACTAGGGACTGGGGACTGGGGAAGAATGGATTTTTTCATTCATAATTTATCATTAATACCTAATCCCTAATTTGTAATCCCCAATCCCTAACCCTTAATTACTTGCTATGTCCCATCCTCTTTACATTGCTTTTATCTGGCATCAACATCAGCCGTTGTACAAATCTCCTGACAGCGGCGTTTCGCTATCTCCCAGTCAGCAGTACCGTCTGCCTTGGGTACGTTTACATGGGACTAAAGATTATTTGGATTTGGTATTGCTATTAGAGCGGTATCCTAAGTTACACCAAACGGTGAATTTAGTACCATCGTTGATATTGCAACTAGAAGATTATATTGCTGGTACTGCTTTTGACCCTTATCTCACAGCCAGCTTGACACCGGATGAACAACTCACCCAGGAACAGCGGGAATTCGTTATTCAACACTTTTTCGATGCCAATCACCACACGCTGATTGACCCCCATCCCCGCTATGCCGAACTGTACCAGCAAAGGCAGGAAAAAGGGCAAGCTTGGTGTTTAGCAAATTGGGAGTTGCCAGATTATGGCGATTTGCTAGCTTGGCACAATTTGGCTTGGATCGATCCGCTGTTTTGGGATGACCCGGAAATTGCTACTTGGTTAAAACAGGGTCGGAATTTTACTTTAAGCGATCGCCAGCGCATTTATTCCAAACAGCGAGAAATTCTCAGCCGCATTATCCCCCAGCATCGAAAAATGCAGGAGGCGGGACAGCTAGAAGTTACTACCACGCCTTACACTCACCCGATTTTACCGTTACTCGCTGATACTAACTCTGGTCGGGTCGCTGTGCCCAATATGACACTACCTAAGCAGCGATTTGAGTGGGTAGAAGATATTCCCCGCCACTTGCGGAAAGCTTGGGACTTTTATAAAGACCGCTTTGGACAGATACCTCGTGGTTTGTGGCCTTCGGAACAGTCAGTAAGTCCGGCGACACTTCCACATATTATTGATCAAGGGTTTAAGTGGATATGCTCAGATGAAGCCGTCTTAGGGTGGACGCTGAAACACTTTTTTCATCGGGATGGGGCGGGGAATGTGCAGCAACCAGAATTGCTGTATCGACCCTATCGCCTGCAAACCGCTGAGGGTGACTTGTCAATTGTGTTTCGCGACCACAGATTATCAGATTTGATTGGCTTTACTTATAGTGCGATGCCAGCAAAACAGGCAGCCGCGGACTTAGTGGGACATTTGCAAGCGATCGCTAAAATGCAAAGAGATAGTCACAGTGATCAACCTTGGCTAGTTACCATCGCCTTGGATGGCGAGAATTGCTGGGAATTTTATCCCCAAGATGGCAAACCTTTCCTAGAAGCTTTATATCAAAGTTTGAGTGATGAACCCCACCTGAAACTCGTTACCGTCTCCGAATTCCTCGAAGAATTTCCAGCCACAGCCACCATTCCCGGAGGGCAGCTACATAGTGGTTCTTGGGTGGATGGCAGCTTCACAACTTGGATCGGCGATCCTGCCAAAAATCGTGCTTGGGATTACTTGACAGAAGCTAGAGTTATGCTGGCAAGTCATCCCGAAGCGACGGAAGAAAATAACCCAGAAGCATGGGAAGCATTGTATGCCGCAGAAGGTTCCGACTGGTTTTGGTGGTTTGGTGCAGGACACTCATCAAATCAGGATGCCATCTTTGACCAGTTGTTTCGAGAACACCTGCTTGGCATTTACAAGGCATTAAATGAACCTGTACCGCCCTATCTCAAGCAACCAGTGGAAATCCACGAAGCACAGGGAAGCCACACGCCACAAGGATTTATTCATCCTGTCATTGATGGTAAGGGTGATGAGCAAGACTGGGACAAAGCTGGACGCATAGAAATCGGCGGGGCGCGAGGGACGATGCACAATAGCAGCGTCATCCAGCGACTTTGGTATGGGGTGGATCACCTCAATTTCTATTTGCGGTTGGACTTTAAAGGTGGCGTTGCACCAGGGCGGGGTTTTCCAGCAGAGTTGAATTTGCTGTGGTTCTATCCAGAAAAAACAATGGTTAATAGCCCAGTTCCCTTAGCCGATGTACCAGATGCAGCCCCACTGAATTACCTTTTCCACCATCTTTTGGAAGTTAACTTGCTGACGCAATCAATTCAGTTTCGGGAAGCTGGAGACAATTATCAATGGCAACCCCGTTTCAGTCGCGCTCAAGTAGCTTTAAATAATTGTTTAGAGTTGGCAGTACCGTGGGCAGATTTGCAAGTTCCGCCAGATTATTCCCTGCGCCTGATTTTGGTGCTTGCGGATGAAGGGCGTTTTGCCAACTATTTGCCAGAAAATGCTTTGATTTCCATTGAGGTGCCTTAGAACCCAATACCCTTGCTTGGTGTTATACCAATATCACTTTCCTTGTGGTCTGGAGAAAGGGTAAAGGATGTATTCAAAACCTTTCCCCTTTACCCTTTCCCCTTTAACCAAACCCTATTGGGGGTCATACCAAGTCTATTCCTGAGAGGATTGCTAGATTGCTCCCGATATAACCCATTGCTAAAGGAGATTGACCTTTTAACAACAACAAAATCTGATTCAGGATTTGTGGAAGAGTTGCACCATACAAGTGCCAGAGCTTTTTCTCAAGTTGAGTTAAAATGCGATCGCCTGCAATATCGTCAGTACCCGGTCGTAGCAACCAATGGGTTCGCAATATCTGGAAATGACGAATATCATGACTCTGGACGACTTGATGAATCTCTTGGGCAGTATGTTCCACCAATTCATCTGTCACTATTTTCATTACTAGAGGTTGCAATGTAAATGAGGGTTCATAATCGCTGATCCATTTTTCTAAAAGCGATCGCTTTTCTAACCCCACAATCCCCTCTAAAACCATCCCTGGGTCAACGGATATCAGTAAATGGGTTTGCAATCGAGAGAATGAGACGGGTTCTTGCCAAATTGCCAACCAGTAGAGAATATCTTGCTCTAAGCCAGAAAGTTGCTCAAATTGCTGTTTGAGAATCACACGCAAGCGATCGCCCACAATTAGAGTATTCTGACTTAAAAAAGCAGCAATATTCCCGCCAAATACAGACTGAATCAATGGTGTTACCAGTTTCAGCGCCAAAGGATTCCCGCGATAAAGTTGAATTAATGCTGATAACCCCAGTTCTTTGCCTGTAAATCCCCTTGATTGTAATAATTCTACAGCCGCTTTTTTTGGCAACCCTTTGAGATTTAAACAGCGAAATGTTTTGCTATTAATTTCGATATTCTTTGGTTGTTCGTGGCTAGTAATGATAATACAACTTTGATGCCGTTCCCGACTTAATTGTTGGATAAATTGACCATAGCTGAGGTTTTCTGCCTGTGAGAAAATAGCCTCTAGTCCATCCAATACCAACAAACAGTGATGTTTTTGTAACTGCTGTATAAGTTGTGTTGTACCTTGTTGAATATTTTGCACAACGCCTTGCTCAAAGGAGTTTAGCAGGCTATTCAGCAGGGAAATGAGAGATGGGGAAGTTTGTAGAGATTTCCAAATTAAACAATCAAATTTTGACTGAATGCGGTCTACTAAAGCCAGTGCTAGGGCGGTTTTACCAATACCAGCGATACCGTTAATGGTGATTAATTTACAGTTTTGACTGGTGATCCATTCTTCTAATTGTGCCAATTCCTGATTTCGTCCATAGAAACTTTCGATATCAGGTGCTTCATTCCAGTCTCGGTAAAGTGTGGGGATGTCTGCAATAGGTTCTAAGTATGCGTGGGATAATTCTGCGATCGCTTCCCAGTTGACAATACCAACAGCTTGACAGATCGCGATGAAAATTTCTCGCTGAATGCGATCGCCTTGCCAAAATCGGCGTAAAGTAGCTCTAGAGGTATGGGCATCTTGCCACCAACGCGCCGTGCTAGTTTTTGTCCAACCTAGACGTTGACGGGATTTGTCTACAATTGCTAGTCCTGCTGTTGATGCTTTCAGCGAGTTTGACATACATCTATGGTTTAGATTCCGACTTCTTAGATAAATCGGGGATCTGGGAATGATTTTCAAACAATTCTAATAAACCAATTGTACCCACAAAAAAAGTATAAATTCCATATTGAATTGGCTGATGATTTTTCCCAGGTGCATAACAAGCGGCAATTATTCCTTCAATGAAATGAGCCGACAATGCCAAGTGAGCAATTATCAAAACTGGATTTAAGATAATAGGTAGATGATTGTTAGTTGTTAATGCTTGAATATTCCATAATTCTAAGCCTATTGCAGTTGCGATCGCTACTATAGATATTACTTTTATAACTGGGAATAATTTTTCTTTGAAGTTTTGTATATTCATGCTTATTTTATTGGTTTTATTTTAAGTAATCACACTTTTATGATAATGCATAAATTATGTAAATTTGCCAATCTTATAAATCACTACTTGAGCGTTTGCACATCAGAATAATTAATGATTTTCGCATCAGCAGTTAACAAGAAACAATTATAATATCTGGCTGTAGCCACAATCATTTGATCGAATGGGTCGCTATGGAATCCATATAATTGAGTTGAATCAACTATTATAGGCAAAGACAAATTTAATAGTTGTACTCCCGGATAAGCTAAAGCAGTTTCTAGCCATTTATCAATATCTACAGGTAAAACTAGTCGCTTTTTCTCTACCAATTTTGCTACTTCCCAGCAAGAAAGAATGCTGATTCCTAAACAACCATCAGATTCGTAATCTCGTAACCATTCTTGCTGTTGTTGGGTAAGTCGTGAATCGTTCTGCACCCACCAAACCCAGATATGAGTATCAAGTACAATCATTGCAAAGCTTCCCAATCTTCTAGGGCGACTGGTTCTGTTGGATCTTCATAATGGTATGGCTGTGTATCATGTAAAGGATAAAGATTTGTATTTGATTGGGGTTTTAGTGCTACTTGGTTATCTGGAGTTTTAGTTTCCAAAATAATCACTTCCACAGCGTCCCCTGCATGAAAAGGTAAACCTTGTAGCGTCAAGGTTCCATCTTCAGTTAACACTATTTCTATCTTGTGAGCGTTCATAGTTAAACTCTTTTCTTCAGAATTAGGATAGGAATGGAATTTAGTTAACGATTTTTATATCATAATATTTACACTTTAGGATGCAATATCGGTAAAACGGCTCGGCAGAATTAAGGCATTATTCTAGACTATACATAGTATGACAGACTCGGCTTCTAACAACACTCCTGAGTTACTCTCTGTGGCTCAAACTGCTAAATTACTTAGCGTAACCCGTCAGCGAGTAAACGACTTAATTAAAAATTGATAGACCAATCCCTTGATTCTTCAAAACTCCCAACACTGATTAAAGAAACTTCTTGAACAATTTTCATACTATATGATTATTTGATTCTCTCCATTGAAATGCTGCTAAAAGCGATCGCCTTGCCAAATTAACTATTTTAGCTAGTGATACAAAAATGATATCTAAATTTTGTCTTTGCTCACTGAGCCAATAACTGAGCATAAAACTGAGCATATCTCCCTGAAAAACACGCCTACGCTAGAGACAGGAAACAAAAGCGTCAGGTAAAAATTATGACTCAAACCCTAGAACAACAACCCAGTGGTTTATATCTGCAAAACTCCAACCAACAGATTGCCTTTCCCCTCAAACACACCGAGGTAAAAGCCAAAATCGCTGGTAACATCTCACGAGTGGAAGTTACCCAAAGCTTTGAAAATCCCTTTACCACAACCCTAGAAGCTGTTTATATCTTCCCCTTACCCGATGAAGCCGCCGTTGATGATATGCTGATTCGCATAGGCGATCGCACAATTCAAGGCAGCATCAAAAAACGCCAAGAAGCTGTAGCCATCTACGAACAAGCCAGAAAACAAGGACACACAGCCGGACTCCTCGAACAAGAACGAGACAATATCTTCACCCAATCCCTGGCGAACATCAAGCCAGGTGAACAAATTGATGTGATTATTCGCTACAGCGACAGCCTAAAATTTGAAGGTGGAAATTATGAATTCGTCTTCCCGATGGTTGTTGGCCCCCGTTACATTCCCGGAATCACCATCGCAGAGAATGCAGTTGGGGGTGGTTCAGCTATTGCACCCATGACTTCAAATCAAGATACTGATTTAGTTCCAGATGCTTCGCGTTTGAATGCTCCTATTTTACCGTCGGGGATGCGCTCAAGTCATGATATTAATGTCACTATAGAAATTAATGCTGGCGTTGAAATTCAAGAGATTAACTCACCTTCTCACCAAATCCAAATCATCCGTGAAGGACAGTTAGTGAATGTCAAATTAGGAGGTGGAGACACCATACCCAACAAAGACCTAATTTTACGCTACCAAGTTAGCAGTAATAACATTCAAACAACCACGCTCACCCAAGCTGATGAACGGGGTGGACACTTCGCACTATACCTGATTCCCGCCCTTGAGTACCGTCCCGAAGAGATTGTCGCCAAAGATATGGTGTTTCTCATCGACTCCTCCGGTTCTCAAAGTGGCGAACCACTGATGCAATGTCAGGAATTGATGCGTCGTTTTATCAATGGACTCAACCCTGACGACACCTTTAATATTATTGATTTTTCCGATACCACACAGCAACTTTCACCCGTTCCTCTTCCTAATACTTCCCAAAATCGTTTATTAGCAATCAACTATATCAATCGGTTAAACGCTGGCGGGGGAACGGAGATGTTAGGCGGTATTCGCACTGTCTTAAACTTAAAAGCCACAAATCCGGGACGCTTGCGAAATATTGTTTTATTAACTGATGGCTATATCGGCAACGAAAACCAAATTTTAGCAGAAGTTAAACAGCGTCTCCAGCCAGGAACCCGCCTGCATAGCTTTGGTGCAGGTAGTTCGGTGAATCGTTTCTTACTCAATCGGATTGCAGAATTAGGACGGGGTATTGCTCGGATTATTCGCCACGATGAACCTGTAGATGAGGTGGTAGAAAAATTCTTCCGCCAAATCAATAATCCAGTCCTCGCCAATATTCAATTGCAATGGGAAGGTGATGGAGAATCCCCAATTATGTATCCATCGACACCACCAGATTTATTTGCAGAGCAACCGTTAGTGCTATTTGGACGCAAATCAGACGCGCATTCTGGGAAGTTGCACATCACTGGCATTGCTGCGGGTGGTAGGCGTTATCAGCACAGTTTTCACCTGAATTTTCCCCAAACAGGTAATCCTGCGATTGCTCAACTTTGGGGACGTTCCCGCATCAAGGATTTAATGAATCAAATGGTCAGCGGCGACACAAAGGGAGGTGTGGAAGCTGTGACAGATACGGCTCTGGCTTATCAACTGTTATCGCAATATACCGCTTTTGTTGCCGTCAGTGATGATATCAGAGTCAATCCCAACGAGGATTCTGTATCTGTGCAAGTACCTGTGGAAATACCTGAAGCTATCAGCCATAAGGGTATTTTTGGTAACATTGCGGCTGGTGCGGCTCCTGGGGGTGGAATGATAAGTCAGCAAATGGTAAGCAGTCGCCGGGAAGCTAAAAAACAATCTGCACCACTGCCACCATCACCAATGTCTGCACCTGCTCCAGCAAAATCGATGGCACGCTTTGAAGATATGGAGTCATTGGCGATGGAAGCTGATATTCCAGCATCAGAGCCGGAATTTGGATTTGCAGATGTTGATGAGTTTAGTAATTTTGACCGCTTGTCATCACTTTCTGAACAAGTGATGCCACAGTTTGAAGAGATGGGTGTGGATGATCAATTGGAAGATTTAAAGGTCTTATTGAAAGAAGAATCTTCTGTCCCTCATTTACAGATTGTGAGCGTCACGGGATTGGATCAGCAGATGATTTCTCTGCTGACTCAATACTTGCAAGCAATTCAACTTCCTAGAGGTTTCGGTGGTGATTTGGTGTTTGAATTCCATGTTAGTCAGGGACGGGTGAGACAGTTGGTGCTGGATGAACAGGCTTCATCGCTGAAGGAACAGACGGTGATTGAATTAATTAGGCGATCGCTTTTAGCTTGGCTACCTTCCCAAACCTTCAACAGTATAGTGCTGTTAACACTTCGCATTCAAGCATAACAGTAGAGAGCGTTGGCGATGCCCACCGTAGGCATCGCCAACGCTCTTTTTGTGTAGGTTGTGAATATCTCCAAGAGATTACAACACCACTCCCAATACGGTTCGGTTAAGGCAAGAGACGCGATAAATCGCCGTCTCTACAAAAGATTGATCCTTGTAGAGACGGCGATTTATCGCGTCTTTGGATCTAGAATTTTCTCCCTACTCCCTACTCCCTACTCCCCGTCCTCGTCATCAACCCCCTAGATTGCTCCACCAAACGAATAAACTCACCCCGATAGCCCTCCATATCTTCTCCCTTCCCTTGAGTTGCCAATTTCATCACCAAATCATAATTAGCATTCCCCTTATACTCAGAGTCACGCAGCAGCATCCCAAAAGTTGCCACCGCAGCAGCAAATCTCAGGTTTGTGGAGGGTATCTGCTCGGCTCTCACATCAACATCTTGGATGGTTTGGGTAATTAGTTGACTGGTGCTGTCCTGGGGCAATTTATAGCGCAATTTCACCTGCATCAACTCATTGCCGGCAGTATCCGGGGCAGTTTCACCAGAACGCTGATATCGCAAGGGGTCTATCTCCGGTAGTTTCACATCGCTTTTCGTGCCGGTGGGAATTATTTCATAAAGCGCTGTCACAGAATGACCAGCCCCAATATCCCCTGCATCTTTCTTATCGTCATTGAAATCCTGGTTTTGCAGCAGACGGTTTTCGTAGCCAATCAAGCGATATGCCTGAACTTTCGCTGGATTAAATTCCACCTGAATTTTCACATCCTTGGCAATGGTAAACAGAGTTCCCCTCAGATCGTTAACTAAAACCTTTTTGGCTTCCAATAGGGTATCGATGTAAGCGTAGTTGCCATTACCCTTATCAGCCAGTTGCTCCATTTTCCCATCCTTATAATTGCCCGTGCCAAATCCCAACACCGTCAGGAAAATTCCCTGATCTCGCTTTTGTTCAATTAATCGCGTCAGGTCGGCATCACTGGAAACCCCGACGTTAAAATCTCCATCGGTAGCTAAAATTACTCTATTATTACCAGACTTGAGGAAGCTTTGTTTAGCTATTTTGTAGGCAAGTTCAATGCCCTGACCGCCGGCAGTGGAGCCTCCAGCCTCCAAGCGGTCAATCGCCGCCAGAATCTTTGATTTCTGACTACCAGGAGTAGCAGGTAATACCAATCCAGCATTCCCAGCGTAAACTACCAAACTTACCCGATCTTCAGGACGCAGTTTATTCACCAGCAATTTTAGAGACTGTTGCACCAAGGGTAATTTGTTGGGGTCATCCATAGAACCGGAGACATCAATCAGAAATACTAGGTTGCTGGGTGGTAAGGTTTCACTCTCTAGGCGTTTACCTTGCAAACCCACCTGTACCAGCTTGTGTTGAGGATTCCAGGGAGCAGCAGCCACTTCAGTGGTGACGGAAAAAGGGCGTTGGCTCTGCCTAGCGTCGGCATCGCCTTTTGGTTGGGGATAATTGTAGGTAAAATAGTTGATCAATTCCTCAATTCGCACTGCATCCTTGGGCGGTAATTCCCCTTGAGTAATAAACCGTCGCACGTTGCTGTAGGATGCTGTATCTACATCAATCGAAAAGGTGGAAAGGGGTTCATTACCAACGCGATGAAAGGGATTATCGTCAATCCGATTGTAGTTTTCTGTATTGAATCTGCTACCTGTTTGTGGTTCCGGGGCAACCCTTCCAATAGTGCTACGAGTTTGGCGTGTAGGGCTTACAGGGCGGTTAGAAACTTGATCCTGCACAGATGAGCCAGAGGGAATGCTAAGGGGTGGGGCGGTGGGTACTGGTTGAGTTTTTCGGGTAGACTCGGCTTGAGTACGTTCTCTGGGAGCCTGAGTTGGAGTGATAGGACTACGAGCTTCCAATTCATCTATCTGATTTCTGAGGATTGCTAACTCCGGTGCGAATTCTGACTGCAAGCGTTGTAGGGTTTTCATATCCCCTTGGGTAACAATCTTGGGGTCAGTCGCTATTAGCTCATTGCTCCGATTCACACAGGCATTCAAGACGGTGGCAAACTCAGTCCGGGTTAGGGGAAGAGTACCAAAGTTTTGGACGGGGACTACACAACTATACTTTTGTACCAATGCCTGGAGTGCTTGGTAGTCAGGGTGATTGAGTAGAATGGAGCTTGTTGGGGTAGAACTGGGAGGAGTCTGATTAGCTGGAACCGCAACCGTAGCAGACTGACGTAAGATTGCAATTCCTACTGACGGTATCAATAATAACAGTGTCACAATACTGACTCGCTGCCACATTTTGGACGGAATCGGGTAAGACATAGCTAAATCCTCACACTAAATTTGTGTATCAGTTCAAAACCTTGTGGGATGTGTGGAAGCCCTGTCTTTTTGGACAGGGTTGCTGATATTTCAAGTTTCCACTTACTTAGAATAGTCTTGAGCAGCCTGGGATTTTATAACCGTTGCAGTTTTGGTAACTGTAGCGGATACAACACTAAACATTCCGGTCTACCATCAGGGGATATGACTACGTTCCAAAGTGGGATCTGTTGAAGGAGGCAGGGGCAGGAGGCAATACTGCTTGGGTAAAGCATTTTGAACTGGGAATTGGGTTTGGGGAAAAGGTTAAAGGGTAAAGGTTAAAGGTTTTTTCTTTCCCCTTTCCCCTTTAACCTTTTCCCCCTCTTGCAAAAGTGCTTTTTGCAAGAGGTCTAATAGTTCAGGCAAAGCGTAGTAGAGTAAAGTAAGAAATCTCAAGGTGCGTGTAGGCATGGAAACCTACCAAGCATAAATTGAACATCACATACGGTGGTAACGTCGATCGCTCCTAAAGCAAGAGTGTCGCCATGACTAACTCAACTCCAATGGATGACGATAAAAATCTCCCCAAGAAGAAGGGCAGGACACTTCCTCCAAAGCTGATCATTTGGCTGGGAAAGTTTGTCTGGACGACTATGTGGCAAATAATGATGTCCCAGCTTGCTCCTAGCAATAAGTCGGGAGCATATATTCGTCCTAATAGTCAGTTTCGGAAGTTCATTGGTACAGAGTCAGGGAATCCACACCCACCAACAGTTGGGCGCTACAAACTCTATGTTGGGCTGGGCTGTCCTTGGGCGCACCGAACTTTGGTTGTGCGATCGCTTAAAAAACTCGAAGCGGTAATATCAGTATGTATTGTCTCTCCTTCTCCCATTGAAGGCGGTTGGATATTCGACGAAGAAGAAGAAGGTTGTCGCACACTAGTGGAATTTTATCAGCGGGCAGAACCAGGCTACAGCGGACGCTTTACAGTTCCAATTTTATGGGATAACCAAACCAAAACCATTGTCAACAATGAGAGTTCAGAGATTATCGTGATGCTGAACTCTCAGTTTAACGAGTTCGCCAACAATCCCACACTCGATCTTTACCCAGAAGCGCTCAAAGAGAAAATTGACTGGTGGAATGAGAAGATTTATCACGCCGTAAATAACGGTGTATATCGCTGCGGCTTTGCCCAGACTCAAGAAGCATATAATCAAGCTTGTAATGAATTGTTCACAACTCTTGATGAGATTGACATAGCATTGCAGACTAATCGATATCTGTGCGGAGACAATCTCACACTCGCAGATGTGCGTTTATTCACGACGTTATTTCGGTTTGATAGTGCCTACTACGGTTTATTTAAATGTAATCGGCGGCGAATTAAAGACTATCAGAACTTGGGAGTTTACCTAAGTGATTTATATCAGCTTCCAGGTGTTGCTGACACCTGCGACGTAGAAACTGTGAAGCGCGACTACTACGGAAACCTATTTCCACTCAATCCTGGCGGGATTATTCCCGATGGGCCTGATATGTCATATCTTAATCAACCACACGATCGCGATCGCATCGGCAAAGTGAATGCTTCATAAGGTACATTGAGAATTGATAAGGAGAAAGGCTGTTTTTGCTGGAGGAAGAAAGGTACAAACCAAGCCGAATTGTGGGCAAAAAGTTAGAAACATTTTTTCGAGATGCACAGCACGAGAAAATATAGCCTCCTGCCTCCTGCCTTCTGTCTTCTGCCTTCTTCTCCTTGATACCTCGATGACTGCATTCTAGAGTTGGTGAAATCGTGAACCAGATTAATCGAGTTGCAATTGTCGGCGGAACTCATGGCAATGAGTTTACAGGGGCCTACCTGAGCCAAAAATTTGCCCAGTTTCCCAATTTAATTACTAGACCAAGTTTTGAGACAGTCACCTTGTTAGCAAATCCTCATGCTTTTGCAGCAGGGAGGCGATATGTAGAGAAGGATTTAAATCGCTGTTTTCTCAAGCAAGATTTACAAAATCCCACTCTGAACAGTTACGAAGAATTACAAGCGAAATCAATCCAGGACACCCTAGCATCAAACGGGGATAAACAAGCAGACTTCATCTTAGACTTGCACAGCAGTACAGCTAATATGGGTCTGACAATTATTTTGGTAAATAGTCATCCCTTAAACTTGAAATTGGCTGCTTATCTAAGCCATGTCAGCCCTTTGGTGAAGGTTTATCGCTGCTCTTTTAAATCAATTGAAGAAAACCCATTTGTAAATTCTCTGTGCGAATTAGGCTTTGCAATTGAGGTTGGCCCGATTGCCCAAGGTATTTTAAAAGCGACGCTGTTTCAACAAACAGAAGAACTTGTTCATGCAGTTCTAGACTATTTGGAACAATTTAACCAGGGTAAAATTCCATCAACTAATGAAACACTGATTATCTACGACCACTTATCTGTTGTAGACTATCCAAAAAAATCGGATGGAACAATCTTTGGGATGATTCATCCAGAGTTGCAAGATAAGGATTATCAAGCATTGAACCCAGGAGATCCAATTTTTATAACTTTTGATGATAAAACAATTTTTTATGAGGGTACATCTACCGTTTGGCCGATTTTTATTAATGAGGCAGCTTACTACGAAAAGGGAATTGCAATGTGTTTGACTCAAAGGCAGCAAATCAATATCTAGAATATGGAAAATTTTTTGTATAATTGCTTTTTATTGGAACTAATGATAGAAATTGAGCATCCAAATCATTAATAACTTCTATATATAGCGAGATTGCTAAAACCTACTTGTATGTAAGTGTAAATGTCTCTTGATTATGATATATTGATTACCAGGAATTAAATACCAGGGTAAAAATTTGTCCGCAGGGCTGATAAAGTCGATATTCAAAAAATGCTAAAAGCCCATTATCTAATTCATCAAAAATATTTTTTAGAGAAGCAGAATTTGTTTACAAATATGGGACACTAATCTGGGCGATGTCTACAACTGGCTACGCCTACGAAATTCTGCTATTAAAGTCACTCCTTATCTTCAAAATGAGGAGTTTTAAACCTTCTGGCTTGAATTTTACCCTAAAACTAGGCTTGAGTCGAAGTACGAAGCTTGACCGATAAAGCCCAAATCTAACACTATAATTTACGCTTAAAATTGTCCAAATACTTGAATTTCTAATGAAAACCAAGCAACAAGGAAACAGACCAATAGCCAGTCTTTCTTTAGACTTGGATAATATTTGGTCTTATTTAAAAAATCAGGGCGCTCCGGGTTGGGAGACTTTCCCCTCTTACCTGGATATCGCAGTACCTCGTTTTTTAGATATTCTCCAGCAATGGAATTTGACAATCACAGTATTTATTGTGGGGCAGGATGCAGCGCTGGAAAAGAACTCTAAAGCAATACAAGCGATCGCTAATGCCGGCCACGAAATTGGCAATCATTCATTCTATCACGATCCTTGGCTACATCTGTATTCAGAGGATGAGATTGAAGAAGAGGTGGCACTTGCCGAAGAACATATCAAGCGCGTCACTCATCAACATCCGATTGGGTTCCGGGGGCCGGGATACAGCTTTTCTCCTGCGGTATTAAAAGTCCTAGCACGACGGGGATATGAATATGATGCTTCGACTTTCCCCACATTTTTGGGGCCAATAGCACGAGCTTATTATTTAATGACCTGTAAATTGAGCAAGGAAGAACGCAAGAAACGGGAAGCCTTGTTTGGTGGTTTCAAAGAGGGTTTGCAGCCTTTGAAACCTTACCAGTGGCACATGGGTAAAGATAAACTGACTGAGATTCCCGTTACCACTATGCCAATTTTCAAAGTGCCAATTCACTTCAGTTACATCATGTATCTAAGTACATTTTCTTCGGAAGTGGCTTTACTCTACCTGCGAATTGCCCTCTGGTTGTGTAAACTTACACGCGTTCAACCTTCTTTGCTACTCCACCCCACAGACTTTGTAAGTCAAGAGGATGTGCCAGAACTATCATTTTTCCCTGGAATGAGCGTCCCTACCTACAAAAAGCTAGCAATAGTTAACAAAAGTTTAGAACTTATATCCAGTCAGTTTAATGTTTTGACTGTTGGACAACACGCCAGATTCGTAGCCGGTGCGCGTCAACTACCTGTATTAGTGCCTCAAAAGAGGTAAAAATATCATCTATGCGATTTCTCAGTCCAATTTGTATCCTTGATTACAGGCAAAATTAACTTTGACCTGTCCTTGAGAAGGAGGTAATAGGGTTGGCAAAAAGATAGATTTATTTTTATAATAGTTCACTATTCCAATGTCTTTATTAAAAACCTCTGGTGATATCCCTTCCCTAGAGGTTATTTTTTTAGATGCGATTAATGTTATATAGAAATCCGCTTTGATTTCGAATAGGCAATAGGCAATAGTCAAGAAGGCTTCTTAGTTGTACTGAGTTTTTTCAGAAATCAAATACGAGTCCTATATAGAAATCCGATTATAAATAGTCAGGGAATAGTCAGGGATAATTTCTAATTCTTAATAACCTGTTTGTTGGTCAAAAGTTCTATTAAAAGTAAACTCTTCAGTCGCACCGATAACTATTTCAGCAGTTGTGTAGATAAGATTGTTTGAAAAGTCCTCTGGTCGGTAGCAAAACGTTTTAGATCCCCCTAAATCCCCCTTAAGAAGGGGGACTTTTAGAGACTTTGACCCCTTTTTTAAGGGGATCAGCAAGTGCCTAAAATTACAGCCAACCACTTTTAAAACATCCTCTTAGTTAATAATCATTAATTACTTGTTTAAGTAATATTCAGCAATTAAACCACATAAAAATTTCTCAGGAATTTTACTGAACCATCAAGACAATAAATATTACTAATATATAGATAAATATTGTCAGGATGCTAAGTATGTCAGATTTACCGCTTCAGTGCAAAAATTTGAAAGAACAAGTTGAGTCTATATTACAACTTTTGCAACAAGAGCCAACGCTACGTTCCCAAGATATTACACCTGTACAAACTTCCTTAAGTAAGGCGATTTCTCCCAAGTTTGAGATTGTGTTTGCGGGTGCGTTTAGTGCTGGTAAATCAATGCTAATCAATGCACTATTGGAGAGAGAGTTACTCTACAGTGCGGAGGGACACGCTACAGGTACAGAATGCAAAGTCGAGTATGCAGAAGTAGATAAAGAACGTGTTGTTTTAACGTTTTTAAGTGAAGCAGAAATTCGAGAACAAGCAGTTTATTTGTGCCAGCAGCTAGGATTTAAGACAGTACCTAATATTAACCAAGCTGATGTAATTAGCTTGCTACGTCAATATTCTGAAGCAATTATTCGACAAGAGGGTGGTGAGAGTAAATCAGAACGTGCAAAACAGGCGAAGGCGTTAATGTTATTGGTAGAGGGATATATAGCAAATAGCGATCGCATCAACACTGTTAATAATGCTACATACTCAATGGAGCAATTTAACTTTTCCAACCTCAAGGAAGCGGCTGGATATGCCCGTCGTGGTAGCAATAGTGCAGTATTGAAGCGGATAGAATATTACTGTAATCATCCTTTGCTACGAGATGGAAATGTAATTATTGACACACCTGGCATCGATGCACCAGTAGAAAAAGATGCACAGCTAACTTATGCCAAAATTCAACATCCTGATACTTCGGCGGTGGTGTGTGTGCTAAAACCTGCTTCGGCGGGTGATATGACAAAAGAAGAAACAGAACTTTTGGAATTAATGCGGAAGAATGGGGGAGTACGCGATCGCGTTTTCTATGTCTTTAACCGAATTGATGAAACTTGGTATAATACAGAACTACGGCAAAGATTAGATAACTTAATTAGTGGGCAATTTAGCAATTCAAACAAGGTTTATAAAACCAGTGGATTATTAGGATTTTACGGCAGTCAAATTAAACAGACAAGCCAACAAGATAGATTTGGTTTAGATTCTGTTTTCGCAGAAAGTATTAAAGGTTTAGATGGTAATGAAGAAACACCGCAATTTGTCTATGCATTTAACAACTACTGTGTAAATTCAGGAAAGCTGTCTTCTACTAAATTCAATGTCTCTGTTAACGCTATTGAAACCCCAAATCAAAATTATGTACGGATTCTGGGAGATTGGGGAAATGAACTGATAGAAAAGCTAATTCAAGATAGTGCCACTAATGAATTTCGCACAGCTATTACTCGCTATCTTACAGAAGAAAAGCGTCCACAATTATTTAAAAATCTTGCTGATGATTTGGAAGATATTTGTATTAAGCTGAAAAAACATTATCAAAGTGTACAACGCGAGTTAGATAGTCAGCCTCAAGAAATTGAGATGATGAAGGCGCAAGAATTGCAACAATTAAATCAGCAACTCCAGCAAGTTGGGAGAGAATTTAGTGAGCATATCAAAGAAGAAGTTAACCATGTAATCAATAATTCTTGTGATGCTTTTGAAGCAGATTTTAAGCAATTGCAATCACGCATGATTCGCCGTTTAGATGAATTGCTAGATACTTTTTCTGTAGCTTATGCTTATCGACGTGCAACCATCAGCCATCCTCGCAACGCTACCGCACCTTTGATTGCTATTTTAGTCGAGGCATTTTATTACTTAGCAAATCAATTAGAAGATATTTTGGTTGAATCTTCTCAGCAAGTAGTTGCAAATTATTTTCAGCGGTTGGTTGAAAAGATTCGCAAGTCCGAATATTATCGCCAGTTGTATCGTTTATTAGATCATGATGGCGGCATTGAACAAGAGATTAGAAATATAGAAAAGCAGGTTACTCAAGCATTAGTTAGTGCAGCTAGTGTAGAGTGCGATCGCTTCGTGCGAGAAAGTCCAAGATTTTATGATGAAGGCACTTTTTCTATATATCAATTTCGCCAAACTTTATTACAAACTTCCCAAGGTTACGACGCTGAAAGTATCATAGAAGCAGAGCCAGCAATTAGGCAGTTATTGAAGTTAGATTTTGAACCCAAAGTTTCCCAAACTATTCGTAAATCTTTCCGTCAAACCATCAACCAAACTCTCAAAACTCAATTGATCCCAATGGCAAATCAGCAAGCCGATGAAATTTTGCAGCAATATCCACAGGCGCGTGCTTATTTAGAGCAAACATTGCAACAAGAGGCTGAAGAAAAAATTGCGAATAATCGCCGATTATTGAATGTTGTTGAAGAAAATATTGCAACATATAATTCAGCCGCTTCTAGTATTAATAGTTGTTTGCAGGCGATGCAATTATATGATCATCTTTTGCCTGTAATTGGTGATTCCTTTGACACGGATGGGAAGTTTGCTAATAATGGATTTGTGATTTCAGATGTGGTACAAGAGGTTTAATTTTACATATCACAATCCGATTTGATTTGTGAAAACTAGCGGTATTTAGATCCCCGACTTCTTTAAGAAGTCGGGGATCTAACTTTTTATAATCCCAATCCCCAACTTAATGCTTATGCTTATCAAGCGCCGACAATTTCTTACAACCTGTGGACTCGCTACCTTAGCCACCCAAGTATCACCACTTACCGCCCAAGGTAAACTACCCACAAACACCATCCGCAAGCCGCCTCGTCTGCAAGTGGGCGATACTGTGGGATTAATCGCCCCTGCGGGTATTGTTGACGCTAAAGACATCGAAGCAGCGCAGAAGTCAATTTCGCAGTTAGGGTTAAAAGTCAAGCTGGGTAAGCATATTTTAGATCGTTACGGCTATTTAGCGGGTAAAGATAGCGATCGCGCTGATGATGTAAACTTGATGTTTAGCGATCGCACCATAAAAGCAATTATTCCGATGCGTGGTGGTTGGGGCTGCAATCGGATTTTACCTTTACTCAACTACTCGCTGATCCGCTCCAATCCAAAAATTCTCATCGGGTACAGCGATATTACTACCCTGTTGTTGGCAATTAATGCCCGTAGTCAAATGATTACTTTTCACGGGCCAGTTGCTACGTCTACCTGGAATCAATTTACAGTGGATTACTTCAAGCGCATCCTATTGAATGCTGAAGCTGTGACTATGCAAAATCTCAACCCTAGCGAAGTGCGGGTGGAGACAATAGCATCGGGAAAGGCGAGAGGTAAACTTGTAGGTGGAAACTTATCAGTTCTATCAGCGATGGTAGGTTCACCTTACCTACCTTCTTGGAAAAAAAGTATCCTATTTGTAGAAGAAATTGGCGAGGATGTTTACCGGATAGATAGGATGTTGACGCAGTTAAAAACTGCTGGGATACTGAATCAAATTACTGGCTTTATCTTTGGGCAATGCACTAATTGTAAACTTGGAGATGAACCATCATTTACATTAATGCAAGTATTGCAACAACACATACTTCCTTTAGGGATTCCTGCTTGGTATGGTTCAATGATTGGTCATATTAAAGATAAATTTACCTTGCCAATTGGTGTAGAAGTAGAAATAGATGCTGAACTTGGCACTATACGAATGTTAGAAGCGGCTGTTAGTCTGGTTTAATGCAAGTTCGACGGGTCAAGATTATTAAAATAGGACTTACGCGATTTGAAACCTTTCATTGAGCCATAAAACAAGTATGTGGAATTTGTCGGTTCATGGTGAACCAGCGCGTTGCGGGGGTTCCTCCCCCCCCATTGTAGCGACTGGCGAACCCGCAAGGGTTAAAGATACCTATGCAATCAAGACTCACATATTTTGTTCACTTCAAGCTTTTGTTAGATTGGAGTTTATGCGGTCTGAAAAAATAATTAGGAATTGGCACGAAATACAACAGAATATGTTCACGTACAACTAACGTGAACATATTTTTACAAACCTTAGCGGTGATGGCATTGTCTAGACTAAATTGCTCATATTTCTTGATATATCTAAAAGATTAGACAAGCCAATTTGTTGAGTTTCTATTGCTAGGTTAAGTAGAAATAACTCCATATCTAGTTTGTTTAAGATTGCCGCATTACCAGAATTATTACTGTTATTCGTGCCATCAGAAAGCGATAAAAAGTAATTAGTATTACCTGCTGTTGGTTGGATGCGTACATAGTAAGTACCTGGAGACAATCGAAGGTCTTTAACCGGTATCGGCCCAATATTATTATCAGAATTCAATACAGCAGTATTTCTAGAACTTAAAACATTTCCACTACTATCAATTACTTGCTCAAGTACACTTCTAGAATAGCTATAGTTAAATATTCTAAGAGTGCTAGTTTTATTTAAATCGAAACGATAGTAGTCAAAAGGATCGGATGAACCGACGTTTTCAAGTACACGAGTATAATTTGAACGTATGGGAAGTTGGCGAAAAGTGCTGAATGTATTTCCGGCATAGTCATTAGCAGCTTTGCGTCCTTCAAATAGCCCCCTAAAATTAAAGTGTTCTACTAAGTTAACACCTTGCAAAAAAGCTAAATCTGGATTGTTGGCTTTATAGTATCCAGCATCAAAAGAGGGCGAAGATTTACGTCCCTCATTTATTCCATTGATTTGAAAATGCTGTAACAACTGGCTATTAGTTAAATTAGTCAAGTCTTGGTTGTTAGCACGATAATAGTTGAAATCAAAAAATGGTGAAAACTGACGTCCTTCGTTTATTCCATTGATTTCAAAATGATTCAGCAGTTGAGAGTTATTTAAGGAAGATAGGTCAGAATTATAGTTTTTGTTGTATGAGATTGTGCTAAAAAATAAAGAAAAAGAACGCCCTTCGGAAACACCAGAGTCTTTGAGATGATTAAATAATTGTTCATTGTTAAAGCTTGTGAGATCACTATTATTAGCGCGATAGTAGTTAAGACTAACGTTGGGCGAAAAACTACGTCCCTCAGCTACTCCGTGATTCACTAGATGATTTAATAGTTCACTGTTGTTGAAGTTTGCCAAGTCAGAACTACTAGCCCGGTAGAAATTCAAATTGATCAGTGGTGAGAATGAACGACCTTCATTTAGACCATAGCTTTGGAAGTGTGACAAAGCTTGAGCATCATTAAAACCAGCTAAGTCTTGATTGGCAGCACGATAGAAACCGGGGTCAAACACATTGGAGATACTTAGAGCCATATTATCAAATATCCAAAAGCCACTCTTACAAAGCGCATTACATAGTAGTACGTAGTATTATAAAGTAAGAGTAAATATCTCCTGATACTAAAAAATAAACTTAATGATTAGAGCGCCGAAACGGAAAGAGGCTTTAAAACCCCCCTTCCCCACAAGGAAGGGAATGGGGCTAGGGGGGTTAGGTTTCCGAGACTTAGATGTTACCAAAAATACTTTTCAAACATCCTCTAACGCGCCAGAGTGATTTTGATTAAGATTTTGATAGACAGTATGCATTTCTCCTCGCCATGTTACGACTAACAGAAGTAAAGCTCCCGCTTGATCATCCTGAAGATGAGATCAAGTCTGCCATCCTCAAAAAGCTGCAAATCACGGACGAAGATTTGATCAGCTATTCCATCTTCAAGCGTAGCTACGATGCGCGTAAGAAAGGAGATATCACCCTTGTCTATATTCTGGATGTAGAAACGACTCAGGAAACTCATCTACTCAAGCGCCTGAAAAAAGATCCCCATATCATGTCCACGCCAGACATGAGTTATCGCCCAGTAGCACAAGCACCGAGCAATTTAGCGATTCGCCCCATCGTGATTGGTACTGGGCCTTGTGGCTTGTTTGCGGGTTTGATGCTGGCGCAAATGGGGTTCCGTCCCATCATTTTAGAACGTGGGAAAAAAGTTCGCGATCGCACTGCTGATACTTTTGGCTTTTGGAAGAAAAAATCAGACTTCAACCCAGAATCTAATGCCCAGTTTGGTGAAGGTGGTGCGGGTACATTTTCTGATGGCAAACTCTACAGTCAAGTCAAAGATCCTCAGCATTATGGGCGCAAGGTACTAACCGAACTCGTCAATGCGGGAGCCTCACCAGAAATTCTCTATATCAACAAACCGCACATCGGCACTTTTAAACTAGTCGGAATCGTCCAAAGTATGCGGGCTAAAATCGAATCCCTCGGTGGTGAAATTCGCTTTGAAAGTCGGGTGGAAGATATCAACATCGAAAATGGACAGGTGCGGGGAGTCACCCTCGCCAGTGGCGAATATATCGCCAGCGATTATGTAGTTCTGGCGGTAGGTCACAGCGCCCGCGATACCTTCCAAATGCTATTTGATCGTGGAGTTTACATAGAGCCGAAACCTTTTTCCATCGGCTTTCGGGTCGAACATCCCCAGACTCTCATCGATAAATGTCGTTTTGGCGCTCAAGCTGGTCATAAGCTTTTAGGTGCTGCCGATTACAAACTGGTTCACCATTGCCAAAATGGTCGTTCCGTCTATAGTTTTTGTATGTGTCCGGGGGGCTTGGTAGTTGCAGCCGCATCAGAACCGGGGCGACTTGTCACCAATGGGATGAGCCAATACTCTCGCAATGAGCGCAATGCCAACAGTGCGATCGTTGTGGGTATCACACCCGAAGATTATCCGGGCAATGCCTTGGCGGGAATTGACTTTCAACGGCGCTTAGAAGAACGGGCTTTTGAATTAGGCGGTGGGACTTATGAAGCGCCAGGGCAGTTGGTGGGAGACTTTCTCAACCATCGCCCCTCGACAGCATTGGGCACTGTTAAACCGTCTTATACACCTGGGGTACACTTGGGCGATTTGAGCGATAGTTTACCAGATTATGCGATCGCAGCCATCCGCGAAGCCCTTCCCGCTTTTGACAAACAAATTAAAGGATTTGCGATGGATGATGCCGTGTTGACTGGAGTGGAAACCCGTACCTCATCACCGATTCGGATTAAACGCAAAGAGGATTATCAGAGTTTAAATACAGTCGGTCTTTATCCGGCTGGGGAAGGCGCAGGATATGCAGGGGGAATTCTCTCGGCGGGTATCGATGGTATCAAGGTAGCGGAGGCGGTGGCTTTAAGTATTTTGAGAAATTTGACATCCTCACCGACCTAAAGGCGCTCTTAAGAAGGAGTAATGAGTAATAAGTAATGAGTAAATACCCATTTTTCATCTACTCATTACTTTAAAGCATTGCGTGAAGCACGGGGCTTCTCTACGAGACGCTTCGCGAACAGACCCAAATATGTGGTGAGTTTGTAGTAAGCACTTTAGTGCTTCAAAATCCAGGACTAAAGTCCTTACTACGGACTTATTATTTACCTATTTATCCTGAACTACATTGATATAGCCGTAGTCACATAGGTTAGGACATTTTGAAAACGTGAATACTAGGAATAGTAATAGTTTTACCTTCTGCCTCCTGCCTCCTGCCTCCTGCCTCCTGCCTCTTGCCTCCTGCCTCCTGCCTCCTGCCTTCTGCCTCCTGGTATACCAAATAAAGCCTCTCTGTTCAGGAAAAATTTTCAGACTTACCACGCAAGATACTAAAATTTAATTATCAATGAAAACATAATGTCTGATATTAGCCGTTTTCGTGGGGCTTGGCAAACCCATTAGTTAGATTCCGATTAATCTTTAAACATGATTGTTGACGAAAATCGAGAAGCGTTTATTCCTTATACTCGCAGCGATATTATCAAACTTTGCCTGCAAGACGGTCAGCTAAATTGGGATGATGCCAAAAAATTTCAAGATTTCTGCCAAATACTCACTGCATACTATCACTTTCGCTTCCACAAAACCTTAGAAATTATCAAAGATAACTATGTACCCTTTAACCCTAATGAAGATGTTCAACCAATAACTCCACCAACATTCGAGCAATATGATGAAATGGAGCGCCAAGTAATTGATGCCTTTGAGCATATTGTCGAAAGAGCAAATTATATTCCTTTGCCTGAATCGATTGTCAAACGATCAGTGACAACCAAATCTCTAATTGATTTGAAAACTCAAGTGGATTTTGAGGATTTTGACCGCTTTCTTTGTTACTACCGGGGTGATAGTTACCAAAAAATCTTAGTAAAAAAGTTCTTCTTTTGGCAAAAAGAAAAGACTATTGATATCTTGGAACGGATTGTTTTATTAGTCAAGTTCAAAGAAGTTGCTTACTTTCGTGCAAAGAATGCCAAGATCCAAGATTTGAAATTCATTCCCGGTAAAATGTATGTTTACTGCTACAAAAATATTCCTAAACTAGATATTGACTTACTCTTTCCCAATGTAGAAACGAGTATGACCTGGAAAGATCGCTTACTATTTGGAATCCCTGCTATTGGGGCGGCAATTCCTTTGGTATTAAAGACTTTGCCAAATTTATTATTGCTGGTTGGTGCGATTTTACTAGTACTAAATGTATCATTTCTAATTGAATCATTAAATGTAGAGTTGGCTCAAGTTAGAAATTTTATGCCTGTTTTGGTGGCAACTTTATCATTAGCGCTCTCTTTGGGTGGATTTGCTTTTAAGCAATACACTAATTATAAAAATAAAAAAATTAAATTCCAAAAAAAAGTTACAGATACATTATTTTTCCAGAATTTAGCTAATAATATCAGTGTCTTTCAAATGTTTATTGAATTGGCAGAGGAAGAAGAATGTAAGGAAATTATTCTGGCATACTATCACTTACTTACCAGTCCTACACCCTTAAGCCCTGAACAATTAGATTCTCGCATTGAAACTTGGATGGAGAATAAACTAGGCACAAAGATTAATTTTGATATTCAAGGGCCTCTGAGCAATCTAGAAGATATTCGTGGCCAAGTAATTCCAAATAGCGAAACAACAGACAATGTATCAGAAATCGCTTTACTAACATATAATCAGCAGGGAGAGTGTCAAGTTCTCCCCTTGGATGATGCTAAAGCAGTGATTGATTATGTTTGGGATAATGCCTTTCAATATAACGGGATAATTTTGTAGGCGAACATATCAATTTTAATATCAAGCCCTACCTAGATGCTTTCGAGGCAGGGCTTTGGTTTTTATGGCTGGAGTCGATATGCAATCATGCACTAAGCGCGATAGCGTACACGCCCCCGTAGGCGATCGCACTGGGGAATTTAGCCGAACGTTAAAGCTGGTTCTTCACAGAAGTTAAATAGGGCTGACTCACTTTCTGATTCATCTTCAAATACAGCAGATATGTACCATTCACAGGGCGAATCATTCGTATATTCAGCCCAAGCAATTGTTACTGTTTCACCCGATGGAATCCCTGAATCACTCAAGGTAAATGAAGCCCAATCTTCATCATCGAGAGATACCCATAACTCTGTAATTGCTTGTTCGGTATCATTGGTAACGGTAAACGTGAATTGGTCTGACATAAATAGCCCCTTAGCTATAAATAAATTGCAGGTTGTCAGTCACCGATTATACTGCCACCTTTTTTTAACCGTTGTCATCATAACTGCCAGAATATATACTCAGAAGTGGTTTCAAGCCTTTTTTGACTAAATTTAAATTTGTTAAAGAGTATTAAAAATATCATAGATAAGACGCGATGAATCGCGTCTTTGTCTTAATACAACTCATATTTCATTAACTGACAAGGCAGCGCTCCGTTATACACTGCAATCCGCCGCGATGATTTTAGTCCAATTGATTGAGACAGTTCCTTGTTCCCACTGAGTACAAATGCAGTCCAGCCTTTGAAGCGTTGTTTTAAGACATCGCCCAAAAGTTTGTAAAATGCCCCTAAATCGCTATCTTGCCCCAGCCGTTCGCCATAAGGTGGATTGCAGAATAAAATCCCACTGTCTGCGGGGGCGACAACATCGGCTAACTCCATTTGAGAAAACCATACATGGTTATCAACGCCGCAGTTTTGAGCATTGTTAATCGCTTGCTCAATTATATTTTCATCGCGATCGCTTCCCCAAATAGGTGCGGGAAGGGTATCTAGTTGGCTGTCCTTAGCTTCTTGGAGCAACTTTTCTAAAAGGGACAAATCAAAATCGAGCCAAGTTTCAAATCCAAAGGACTCACGAAACAGTCCTGGTGCGATATTCAGTGCCTTTAAGCTAGCTTCCAAAGGTAAAGTGCCAGATCCACAGAGAGGATCGTAGAACATCTGGTTTGGCTCCCAACCCGAAAGCTGAATGAGCGCAGCAGCGAGAGATTCCTTGAGAGGGGCGGCTCCCACCGCAGGGCGGTAGCCTCGGCGATGCAGACTATTTCCAGAACTGTCGAGTTTAACGGTACAAAAATCGCGTTCAATATGAACATTAACCCGCACATCTGGTTCATGAAGCTCTACATTTGAACGTTCGCCCAGATTTTCTTTCTGCTGGTCAACGATCGCATTTTTGACTTGGAGAGATGTGAAGTGGCTGTGGTTGAGGTGCTGGTTTTTGCCCGTGACATTCACCGCCAGGGTCATGTCTGGCGTTAAATAGTTTACCCAATCGATACTCTGGATACCGCGATAGAGATCATCGGCATTTTGGCATGGAAACTCATCAATATTCACCAAGATTCGGAACGGCAGCCTAGCCCAGAGGTTGACGCGATAAAGCAAAGTGCGATCGCCCTCAAAAGCGACACCGCAAAATCCTGGCTCCACAGAATGGGCACCCAGTTGCTCTAACTCCTGAGCCGCCAGGGTTTCTAATCCGCGAGCAACTGTTGCAAAATAATTCATAATTCGTAATTCGTAATTCGTAATTAATGGCTATTAGTAACTCAATTTATTGGTTTTTCAGAGAAGCGACTTTTTTAACTCAGATTAATCTAGAAATTTCTAAAATCAATCATTGTCTGACGATAAGCATCTGGCAAACCTGTATCAAAACACTTGCCTTTAACAACATATCCTGTCATTCCCTCTTCCTGACGTAATTTTTCCAGACAGGATGTTAACTGAAATTCACCTCGTTCTCGGAAATTTTGATTTATATGTTCCGCTAGAAAGTCAAAAATCTTCGGCGTAAGTAAATATAAGCCAAATATACCTAAAAAAACATTTTCTGCCATTCCCTCTACACTCAGATTTTCTCGTGCATACTCGATAGTCGGCTTTTCATAGAGTTGGGTAACTGACAAAATCGAATTTAACTCTTGCCAAACTCCCGTTATACAGCCAGCCTTATGAATAATTTCTGCTGGCATTGTAGTTAAACCAACAACATTTTGATTCACTTGTTCGTAAACATCTAAAACTTGACTAGCACAAGATTTTTCAAGGTCAGATGCATAAATGTGGTCGCCCAACATTAGCAAAAATGGCTCATTTTGCACCCAATCTTTAGCACAAAATACCGCGTGACCATAGCCTAATTGCTCCTCTTGCAATAAGATGGTAATTCTGCTACCTAAATCTTCGAGATATTGGCTATATTCTTTATTTTGTGGTGAAAGTTTATCTAAAAGTTCTTTTTTAGGTGGGTTTTTCAATAAATCTTCAAATACTTCTTTGTCATCGGGCTGCACCACGATCCCCACTTCTGCAATTCCAGCACTAATTGCCTCTTCAATAATTGCGAGAATCACAGGTTTTGCCCTACCATCTCGATCAATAATCGGAAAAAGTTCTTTTTTCACAACTTTCGTAGCTGGAAACAACCGAGTGCCGAAACCAGCTACCGGAATCACAGCTTTTCTAACTTGATTTTTCTGCATAAATGGATCGTCACCCCAACTTTTCAAACAACTCCGCCAACACGACATTAGAAAACAAAAACCCTTGGGGATCAATCAAACGCAACCTTCCCTCTACAACTTCTACCCAACCTTTCTCAAAATACTCTTGCAAACATCTGCAAATTTCCTCCACCTTCTCTTCCCCATAAGCTTCCGCCAACGCCGCCAAACTCACACCTTCCGCTAAACGCAACCCTAACATTAACGTTTCTAACAATACTTCCTTTGGGGGAGTCAAATCACAATCAATTACACCGCCAGCTTCCACCCACTGGTAATACTCCTTAGTTTTACGCGGACGAGTGAAGCGTTTACCCTCAACATAACTCGCCGCACCCATCCCAAAGCCGTAGTAAGGGCGATTTTCCCAATACACTCGATTATGTCGGCACTGATGACCAGGTTGGGCATAATTGGAAATTTCATAATGCTCATAACCTGCACCAGTCAAAATCTGCTGCCCCATCTGGTACATTTTGACTGTGGCTTCATCCGTGGGCAAAGGAGTATCGCCAGGTTTGTAGTAACGACCGAAGGCTGTACCTGGTTCGATGGTCAGATCATAAATAGATATGTGAGTAGGTAGAAGCGCTACCGCTTTGGTGAGAGAATCTTGCCATTGATCTAAAGACTGATGCGGCAACCCGGAGATTAAGTCTAAGCTAAATTCGGGAATCTCGACTTGATGAATTAGTTCCACAGCTGCAAAAATATCTTCAACTGAGTGCGATCGCCCCGCCCTTTGCAATAATTCTGATTGAAAGGCTTGTACACCCAAACTTACCCGGTTCACACCTGCACTGCGATATCCTGCTATATGTGCTAAATCAAAGGTGGCTGGGTCAATTTCCATAGAAATTTCTACCCCAGACGCAATGCCAAAATGGTTCTCTAACTCTGTTACTATCCGTTGTAACTGCTCAGTTGATAGCAGCGAAGGAGTACCACCACCGAAGAAAATTGTCTTTAAGGGTTGACCAAATGCTGGTGTCATAGCAATTTCTTGACATAACACCTCAACATATTGGGAGATAGTACCAGATGTTTCGCCCCGCAAGCGATCGCCAACAACAGACACCGGGAAATCACAATAAAAACACCGCCGTCTACAAAAGGGAATATGCACATAAGCAGAACTTGCAATTCCCGAAATACCAAATTTTTGACTCATTTTGAGAAAAGTTTTAAGTTAGCCCAACTGCGAATTGGAGATAATAAAAATGAGGTAAGAATTCAGGAGTCAGGAGTCAGGAGCCAGAATAATTGTAAAATCAAGCGTGCAATAACTTCTTGATTTTATTAAAATCATTAAGTTTGGGTATCAAAGTCTTCTTAATTCTGACTTCTGGATTCTGGATTCTGAATTCTTACAAAATGAGTAGTTTATTTACAAAATTTTGTCATTTTACAAAGAAACAATGAAAAATATTAAGATAAAAGCCTTTGGTTATAATAATTGCAGATATTGTCCTACTAAACCCTTAGTGTAAGTCAATATTGATGAGTTTATCTTACCGATGAAATAAAAAATACTTAACTTTATCGGTGAACACATTTTCAGGAAAACAAGACAATCATGCTTGACGCAATTATCATTTTCTCATTTATCCTAGCAGCGTCGGGAATAGGGTTCTACAGCATTGAACTACTACCCAATGGGGCGCTAGATCAAGTAACGAATCTAGAAGCTTTACGCTTAGTTGTTGCCGTCTTTGCCGCCATTATTGGTGGTGCGATCGGGCTGAGTTTCCAGACGACATATCGTCGCCTAGAATCACAAGTCAAGGAAATGCCTCTAGAAGTGATCTTAACTCGTGCGATCGGCTTAGTGATTGGGCTATTGCTAGCTAACCTCATGCTAGCCCCACTATTTTTGCTACCCATCCCGGCAGATTTTGGATTTATTAAGCCACTGGTGGCAGTTGTCGGCAGTATTATACTTTCCGTCACTGGCATGAATTTGGCAGATACTCACGGGCGAGGCTTATTGCGGTTCATTAATCCCAACACCGTCGAATCGATGGTAGTGGAAGGAACACTAAAACCCGCAAATACCAAAGTTTTAGACACTAGCTGTATTATTGATGGTCGTATTGAAGCCTTACTAGAAACAGGGTTTTTAGAAGGGCAAATTCTTGTACCCCAGTTTGTCTTGCAAGAACTCCAACAAGTAGCAGATGCTAGCAAAGACCAAAAACGAGTGCGGGGAAGGCGGGGGCTAGAAATTCTCAACCGCATTAAGGAAGATTATCCCGATCGCATCCTGATTAATGCAGTTGACTACGAAGATATTCCCACAGTAGACGCGAAGTTAGTGCGCTTCGCCCAAGAAATCAGCGGTACGCTACTAACCAACGACTACAACTTGTCTAAAGTCGCTAGCGTTCAGAAAGTACCTGTTTTGAATGTAAATGATTTAGTGAACGCCGTCCGTCCAAGTTATTTACCTGGCGACAACCTGGATTTGAAAATTCTCAAGGAAGGCAAAGAACCCAGTCAAGGCATTGGCTATCTAGACGACGGCACAATGGTTGTTGTTGAAGAAGGCAGCAATTATGTGGGTGGTGAACTGCGAGTAGTAGTCACAAGTGCTTTGCAAACTACAGCAGGAAGAATGATTTTTGCCAAACCCCAAGCTTCAGCATTGGCGTGAAACAATGGGAGGTTTAATTCAAATGAAACTTGGTAATCGGTGCAGGTTGACTGCACCGATTATTTATTGATTAGACTCATAAACCTCACTATTGAGGCATCACATTTCTGATTTCCCACCCAAGAACAAAATTTCGTTATTTGAACCACGTTTAGAACTCTGTTTGAGAGTGCCCACTCATGCCCAAATAAACAACCTACACTTATCAAAATCTTCCTCCTGCCCCCTGCC